>NZ_JBFHGM010000157.1:0-11907 GCF_041583095.1 Draconibacterium sp. | reverse complement strand
CAAACCGGATCAACATTTAAACCGTTTGTGTACCTGGCAGCCTTGGACGAAGATATATCGGCAGATACTTATTTTGTAAATCAAAACAAGGTTTACGAGGAATATAAAGACTGGGCCCCGCGGAATTCGCACAACGAATATGGTGGCTACTACTCCATGAAAGGTGCTTTGGCAAAATCGTTAAATACCGTTTCGGTTGATGTACTTTTGGAAGCCGGAATTGACGAAACCATTGATATTGCCCGGGACCTGGGAATATCGGCCGATCTTCCCGACTATCCTTCCCTGGCATTGGGAGTAGCTTCAGTATCACTAAAAGAAATGGTGGAAGCTTTTGCCGGCATTGTAAACGACGGGAAACCTGTAAAAGCAAATTACCTGTTGCAAATTGCCGATAAGAACGGAAAAGTTCTTGAAACATTTAATTATGATTTGCCTTACGAGCCGGTGGTTTCACCTGAAAATTGCAGGGCGGTAATAAATATGATGGAAGCAGTTGTTGACGGCGGAACCGGACGGGGAATCCGTACCGTTTATAAAATTCCGGGCGATTTTGCCGGGAAAACCGGTACCACACAAAATAACTCGGATGGCTGGTTTATCGGTCTTACACCCGAGCTGGTAACCGGTTGCTGGGTAGGCGCCGACGATCCGCGTGTACATTTCCGTACAACAACCTATGGGCAGGGTGCATACATGGCTTTGCCAATTGTTGGAAAGTTCTTTTATAAAACCTACCACGACAAAAAATTTGAACACCTGCAATACAGCACTTTCCCCGATCCGGAACCGGAATTACTGGCTATGTTAAATGAACCGGAATACAAGGAAGTGCTGGATATTGAAAAACACGGCTTCGATTTTGCCGGTATTTTTGGGAAGAAAGAAAACGAAAACCTGAAAGACAGACCAGACGTTAAAGCGGAAGAGAAAGAAAAAGGTCAGCTCTGGAAAAAAATCAAAGGTATATTTAGTAAAAAAGACAAGTAGAGCAATTAAACAAAACGATCATCGGAACGGTGTTTGGCGGGTAAGTCATCGTCTTTCGAATCCAACCAGCCAGAAATTGCATCTGGGCGGTTATCCACTTGCCTGAAAAAAGGTTTGATATCGATCAGTGGTGTTCCGTCCAGCATATCGGCACCGGTAAACCAGATTCTATTTCCTTCAATTTTAAGTAACTCAACGGTTGACAATCCAATTGGCGACGGGCGTTTGGGCGATCGTGTGGCAAAAACACCGTGCTCTTTGTCGTCCATAAATGGTTTTACTTTTAGTTTATAGCCGTTAACCAGATGAAGATGGTAAAGCAAAATCAAATTCGAAAAGCCCTCAAGCCCTTCCAGGGCCGCTGTTAAATGTGGTTCCAGCTCGATGATACCAACATACTCTTTTGCCCCTACCGACTGAATCGGAATGTTTGCAATTGTTTTATGTGGTGTGGAAATCGTACCTATTATACTTAATTCAACTTTTTCTAATTCTTTCATAATTTGGCTATTGAACTGATGATCAAAATAGTAAATAATACAGACATTATTGATGCCAATTTTTTCTTATTCGAGTGCTAAAATAATTTTTAATTTTTACTTAAATTAGCAGCCACAATTCGGGATGTAGCGCAGTCCGGTAGCGTACGTCGTTCGGGACGACGGGGTCGCAGGTTCAAATCCTGTCATCCCGACAACATGAAACCTTTCCGCTTTTGTGGTAAGGTTTTCTTTTTGGAATAAAACCCGATGACAATTGAAGTGAAACTCTAAAAAGAAAACGCTTCGAACGAAGAGAGAAAGGTTTTAGGTTGAGCATCCCTCCCACTTTCGCTTTCTAAACATATACCCTGCCACTATCAGCTAAGTTCTTCAACTTCAGTAAAAACTAATCAAGATTCGGGCACAAAGCACTTGTTTTTCATGTTCATGTGCTTTATAGTCCACCTGTTTTACCCAATACTCCACCCTATTTTCTTTTTTGTTTTCAATCTTTGACCGTAAATTTTATACCTGACTAATACAATAAAGCAAGAAGCAGAAGCATTGCAGAATACGATCTGTAAGAGTTCCTGGTTTTAGTCTACGGGGAAAAGTTGGTATTATTAAATTTAATCAAACAATCAGAAATAAATCAATGAAGAATCAAAAACTAAGCTTATTGGAAAAAATTGGCTACGGATCGGGAGATGCTGCCGTTAACGTGGTTATATCTTCCATGTTCCTTATCATCACTTATTTTTACACCGATATTTTTGGCCTTAAACCCAAAGATGTAGCCCTTATGTTTTTACTGGTTCGGCTTATTGATGCTGTAAGCGATCCGTTGATGGGATTAATAACAGACAAGTATAAATTTAAAGGAGGCCGGTTTCGTCCTTACTTTTTGTTTCTGTCGGTTCCTTTCGGAATTTCGGTTTTTCTAACCTTCACCACGCCGGGTTTCGATTATGCCGGAAAACTGATATACGCCTACATTACCTATATTTTTGTAACACTGATGTTCACATCGGTTACCATTCCTTATATTTCGCTAATTGGGGTTTTAACCAACGATCCGCAGGAACGCCTGTCGGCAAACGGGTACCGCCTTTTCTTTGCAAAGGTGGCTGCTTTTATGGTATCGATAGTGGTTCCTATTATGGCTGAAAAGCTTGGGCGCGATGATATGGGAAGAGGTTACCAGTTGGCCATGGGTTTAATGGCGCTTATGGGTACCCTGCTGTTTTTATTTAGCTATTTTACTACCCGCGAGCGTATCGAACATGTTGTGGATAAAACACCATTTTTTCAGCAATTAAAATACTTGGTAAAAAACCATCAGTGGCTCATTTTATGGGGATCGTGCCTGTCGGGTACGGTTGGTTATGTAATCCGTAGTTCGGTAGCTATTTTTTATGCAAAATATTATCTGGGTGGCGATGCCGGAATGCAATCCACTTTTATGGCAACCGGTGTGGCAGCGGCCATTTTGGCTATGCCTTTGTCAACGCTTATTACCAAACGCTTTTGTAAAGTGAAGCTGTTCTGGATGTCGCAGTTTGGAGTGGGCGTACTAAGTGTACTGATGTTTGTATTGGTTAAACCACAACCCGACAGTATACTTTTGGCCTACGTGCTATATTTTATCCTCTCGCTGGTGGTTGATGTGCACGCACCTGTATTTTGGTCGGCCATTGCCGAAGCGGTTGACCATGGCCATGCCGAAACAGGGAAACGCGTTTCAGGTCTGGCATTCGGAGGTATTTCTTTTGCTCAGAAAGCAGGAATGGGAATTGCCGGAGCTGTGGTTGGCCTGTTGCTTGATGCGTTTGGATATATTCCTGATGCCATTCAAACAAAAACAGCACTAACCGGACTGGCAATTATGCTAACTCTAATACCGGGTGTTTTTCATGTGATCAACGGAATGTTGATTTACCGATATAAAATTACCGACAAATATTACGAAACGATAAAAGCAAAAATTCACATTTAAGATGGATACTACAGGAAAAAATGCGCCATTGGTTGAGCAGCGCGCCGATCCGTTTGTGTATAAACATACTGATGGATATTACTATTTCACCGGCTCGGTGCCAACTTACGATCGCATTGAATTACGAAAAAGTAAAACCATAGCGGGCTTAAAGGAGGCTGAAACGTTTGATGTATGGTTCAAGCACGAAACCGGGCCGATGAGCCGTCATATCTGGGCACCCGAAATTCATTACCTCGATGGCAAATGGTATGTTTATTTTGCCGCTAGCCAAGAGGAAGACATTTGGGCGCTACGACCTTATGTTTTGGAGTGCACCGGACAGGATCCTTTAAAAGATGAGTGGATAGAGTTAGGGATGATGCAGGCCGCCGATGGCGATGAAAAAACATTCATCGATTTTTCGCTGGATGGAACGGTATTCGAAAATAAGGGCAAACGCTATTTTTGCTGGGCCGAAAAAACCGGTGGTCAGTTTGCTGCTTCTAATTTATATTTAGCAGAAATGGAAACACCTGTAAAGCTGAAAACCGTACAATTTATGCTTACAACACCCGATTACGATTGGGAAAGAGTAGATTTTTGGGTGAATGAAGGACCGGCAGTAATCAAAAATAAAGGTAAAATCTATATTACGTTTTCGGCAAGTGCCACCGGCGCCTGTTATTGCATGGGAATGATGGAAGCGGATGAAGACGCCGATCTGCTGGATCGTAATTCGTGGAAGAAATCGAGATATCCCGTTCTGGAAACCGATTACGAAAAGAAAATATATGGTCCGGGACACAACTGTTTTACCGTGGCTGAAGATGATGTAACGCCAATTTGTATCTATCATGCCCGTGATTATGAGAAAGCTGTTGGTGATCCTGCAGTTGTTCCTGCCAGCGATAAACGACCTTTGGAGGAAATTATTGAGGATCCGTTGTACGATCCAAACCGTCATGCACGAGTTATGGAGGTTAACTTTGATGCTGACGGCAGACCGGTGTTTGAGTTTTAGTTGAAATGATTATAAGCCGAAAAGGTAAAACCAAAGTGGGGGCAGTATGAAACAATACAGTTCCCCACTTTTTATTTTGCTCCATGTTTTTACGCTACATGCCCGAATAGTCTCGCATCAAGAAAGCACGGTTTGAGTGCCAAAACAGCAAAGCGCGTATCAAAACCGAATTAATACTTACTTGTTGGTCAATCATGTTAGAATAGGTATTTTTACGACCAGGTTTTAAACTGGGCATATTTATGGTAAAACTGTCGGGTAAATACGTTGTTGCTTTCCTGATCCTCATTTTTTGTATTACTACAGATACTGTATTTGCAAAATCGACCGAGCAAATCAGGCTAAATGTGCTTACTACAAACGACGGGCTTCCACAAAATACAGTTGATGTTATTATAAAGGACAGCAAGCGTTTTATGTGGTTTGGAACCTGGAACGGACTGTGCCGTTTTGATGGCTACACCTTTAAAACCTTCCATACACAAGAGCATGAATGGCTGAAAGGCAATATGATTCAGGCTTTATGTGAAGACGACGACGGCAACCTTTGGGTTGGGACCGATAAAGGCCTGTCGTTTTTCAACTATCAGTTGTTTCGGTTTTTACCCGTAAATGAGTTAAGCAGTGAAGTACTGAACTCTTCAGTTACAACAATCGCCAAAGACGAAACAGGTGCAATCTGGGTTGGAACTGAAGAAAGCGGATTGTGGAAAATAACAAAAAGCGGCGAAGGCACATTATTATGCCAAAAACGTTTTGGAGATTTGCTACCGGCAGAAAATATAAACCATATTTTTATCACCCCCGAAAAAAGTATGTTTGTTGGCACCGACAATGGTTTGGCAGTGCTTTTGTTGGACACAGAGAAAATCGTTGACAACTATTCTTCATTGATCGACGAAATAGGAACCATTAGTATACAGTCTGTTTTTCAGGATTCAAGAAGCAATCTGTGGATTGGCACATCTGAAGTGGGCTTATACTATTCCGAAAGCAGTTCAAAAAGTATTCAGTTTTTTGGCGCAACAAATACAAGCGAAGAAGATCTCGACCACCTGACAATTCGCGACATTATTGAAGACCAGAACGGGACAGTTATAATTGGCACGCTTGGCGGACTGAATTATTTCGACCAAAACAACCAAACTTTTTCGCACCTTTCCAACGATTCGAAACTTAGCAGCCCATTTGTAAATTCGTTGTATGCCGATAAGGTGGGCAATATTTGGATTGGTACCGAAAAAGGAGGAATAAACCATTATAACTCTTATCAAAAGCCATTTAATGCGCTTACCCACGAAGCTTCCAATCCTAATTCAATAAGCCACAATACCATCAATTCCATATTTGCCGAAGACGATGTTTTATGGGTAGGAACAGCCGGTGGCGGAGTAACCCGCATTAGCGACAACGGCCTAAATACAATTCATTTCCAACATTCAGACGAAAATCCCCAAAGTATAAACAGTGACTTTGTAACCTCTTTTATCCGCGACAGCCAAAACCACCTGCTGGTGGGGACCTGGGGTGGCGGTTTAAACAAATTGCTCTCCGAAAAACAAAATCGTTTTGAAATTCTGGTAAACATACCCGGCGACAACAGAAGTCTGTGCAGCAGTTTTATTTCCAGTCTCGAATACCTCGACAACAAACACATTTTAATAGGTACGCGAGGAGGACTTGATATTTATAATCCCGGGGAAAATATTTTCCTGCATGTTCACGAAAAAATGAACATCGATCAGGCGCTCGAAGTTGGTTGTATTTTAACCGACAGCAAAAACAGAGTCTGGGTGGGTACCGAAAATGGTTTGTACCGTTTCAAACGATCAGAACTACTTGCGCTTGACGAAAATACCGAACAACTCGATTTCGAGAAATATTTAACCGATCCGGCTGATCCAGAATCGTTAGCCGGCAATTATGTTATTTCTTTTTGTGAAGCACACGATGGAACCATTTGGATTGGCACCTACGGAAACGGCATTTGCAAATATGTTGAAAACGGGAATGGCGGCAGCTTTATTAATTACAACCAACAGAACGGATTATGCAATAATGTTGCCTATGGAATTGAAGAAGACGTTGAAGGAAATTTGTGGATATCTACCGATAATGGATTATCGAAGTTTGATCCGGTTAGCGAAACCTTCCAGAATTACTATTCAAGTGATGGATTATTGAGCGATCAGTTTTATTGGTCGGCCTCCTGCTCCGACGACCAGGGGAATTTATATTTTGGCGGTGTAGAGGGCCTGAATTATTTTAACCCGGCCGATTTCGAATCGTATCCAAATATTCCGCAGCCGGTATTCACTCAATTTTCGGTATTTAGCGATCCGGTGATCATTGGCGAAAAATACCATTCAAAAGTAATTTTGAACGCACCGATAAGCGAAACACAGGAAATCTCGCTCTCCTATAAAGATGCTGTTTTTTCCATCGAGTTTTCGGCGTTGGATTATTTCCAACCCGGGAAAATAAAATATGCCTACCAAATGGAGGGAGTAGATCAAAACTGGGTTGAAGTTTCGTCGAACCGCCGTTTTGCCAACTACACCAACCTTTCCGGAGGACAGTATGTTTTTAAGGTGAAAGCTGCCAACAGCGATGGTATCTGGTCGGAAAACTACACTTCACTTACCATAACCATTGTTCCTCCGTTTTGGGAAACAGCCTGGTTTCAAATACTGGCGGTGTTGTTTATCATTGCAATGGTTTTAGTTTACATACGCTACCGTACGCAATTCCTGAAAGAACAAAAACGCAAGCTGGAAAAACAGGTTAGGGAGCGTACTTTTAAAATTGAGGAGCAAAAAGAAGAACTTGAAAAACAAAACCAACAAATTGCCAAACAGCGCGACGAAGTAATTGAACTGAATGAAAAGGTTAAGCTGGTAAACCAATTACGTTTACGTTTCTTTACCAATATTTCGCACGAATTCCGCACACCGTTAACGCTTATTATCGACCCCTTGGAGCAGTTAATGAAAAATATGAAAGCCGACGTTAACACCCAGAATACGCTAAATATTATTAACCGCAACGCACAACGTTTGCTGCACCTTATTAACCAGTTGCTGTATTTCCGCCGTATTGAAACCGGAAAACTGCAACTATACGTTAGCAAAGGCAATCTGCAAGGATTTTTATACGGTATTTTCGAGTCGTTTAAAGACCTGGCCGAGCACCAGAGAATTAACTACCGCTTTATTGAAACCGAAATAAATGAAGAAACCTGGTTTGATGCAGAGAAAGTGGAAAACGTATTTTACAACCTGCTTTCCAATGCCTTTAAAAACACGCCGGCTTCAGGGGCAATCACTTTAAAAGTTGAGAAAATTACAAAAGAACGGGAAGATTGTATTCCAACTCCGTTTGTGGCAATCAGTGTTATTGATACCGGACGCGGAATCTCCAAAGAACATATGCCCCACATTTTTAACCGCTTTTATAAAGATACAGAATCGGGAAAACAAACCGATTTTACCAGCTCGGGGATTGGTTTGGCACTTACTTACGAGATTGTTCAGGCCTTAAGCGGCGAAATTAAAGTGGAAAGTGAACCTAAAAAAGGCAGCACCTTTACGGTGTGTTTGCCGTATTCGAAAGACCGTTTTGATTCGGATGCCATTAACGAAACCAATGTGCCCACCGAAATCAATCTTGAAGGCAGGGTAAATGTACTTACCGAGCATATTGTGGCGCGTAAAACCAACTACGAACTGGATGAAGTAACATCCGGCAGCAAAACAAAACCTACCATTTTAATTGTGGAGGACAATTTCGATTTGCGTAGCTTCCTGTTACAAACACTCCGATCGGATTACCGGGTTTTAGGTGCCGAAAACGGAAAAATCGGTCTGGAAATGGCCAAAAAATATTCGCCCGAATTGATTATCAGCGATGTGATGATGCCTGTTATGGACGGAATTGAATTGTGCAGCCGTCTGAAAAAGAACATCCAAACCAGCCATATCCCCATTATTCTGCTTACGGCAAAAAATATGGTAGAAAGCTGGATTGAAGGACTGGAAACCGGTGCCGACGACTACATTCCGAAACCTTTCAACCTGCAGATTCTGCAAATAAAAATGCGTAACATCATTGAATCGCGCCGAAAAATAAAAAGCATATTCAGCAGTCCGGAACAGGTGGATCCCGAAAAATTGTCATCAAACAAATTGGATGAAGAGTTTATTATAAAAGCATACCAGGTATTAGAAAAAAATTACAGCGAACCAGACTTTTCGGTGGAACAATTTGCCCGTGAAATGTTTGTAAGCCGAAGTTTGCTGTATAAAAAAATTAAGGCACTAACCGATCTTAATATTACCGATTTCATCAATTCATACAAGTTGAAAAAGGCAGTTAAGATGATAAAGACCACCGACCAATCCATATCAGAAATTGCTTTTAAAACCGGTTTTAACGACCCAAAATACTTCAGTCGTATCTTCAAAAAATTCTACGGATCAAGTCCCAGTGAATTTTCTAAGTAATTCATTTGTAGATTTTTACTAACGCATAAAACCTCCCTATACAAGATTTCCTCATTCGTCCACTATCAATATTAAATTGTCCACCATATTGGATACCCTCCCACCGTAATTTTACGTCAGAATTTACGTGTAAACCAATTTTATTAATTATGAAGAGAAACTTAACTTATTTATTGAGCTTATTTCCTTTTACTTCCGGAATAAGTAAAAATACTAAACTGTTGAGGCGTGCCTTGTACGTGGTAGTTTTAGCAGGATTTAGTATAGTTGGGTGCGAGGAGTTGGATACTTATTCAATTGATGCACCCGGTGACCTGCAAAGCAGAATCGATTCAATTGCAGATGCAAAAGCCAATATGGATACAGGTGATACCACTTACATCAACATTGCTACTGCGATAGTTGGTGCTGAAGATTACAGTTCCGGCTGGTGGACTGCATTCTCTGATTATTTCACTGTACCATCTAACAAACTATTGCATATCGGGTTTGTGAATCACAATGGCGGCAGCCAAAACAACTGGAACAACTGGAATCTTGGTGTAGCCAACGAAGTAGCAGATCGTGATGCTGACGGGTACGCAGAATATTTTGTACTGCGTTCTGATGCTTACGGCTGGGGTAACGAAGATTTTGATCTGGCCATGATCTCTCAAAACTATCCCGATACCGATGGAGATGACGATATTTGGAACGACTTCCGCGCAACCATGGATGGCGCCTATGTTACAATAGAAATTGACCACTCTGCTACCGGTAATGTATTTGTAACTGCCACCGCTGTTGGAACCAACGGAACTGAACTGGTTCAAACCTATCAGCAACCGGTTTCGGCCACTAAAGATATCACGGCTTTCTTAATTGGTGATGCCAGTTATTTCGAAATGAAAGAAGCTTATCTTCTGCCATCGAAAGTTACTGTTGTTGAAGATGTTGCACCCGTATCAATTTCGGTTACTGGAGCTCCTGAATTTGTTGAAATCGGCATCGAAGATTTCTGGGGAAATGCAGTGGCTACGGTCACTTATGCCGACGGTTCGTCTGAAGTAGTTGATACTACTGATATTTCATTCTCAGTAATTCCTGATATGACCACCCTTGGACAAAAAACGGTTATTGTAGCGTATAACAAAACCAAACAAGGCGAATTGAGCGCGCCTGTAACAACCTTATATACTTTGGAAGTTACCAACTCGGTTACTGCCCTTGAGGTTACAACAATGCCAAATATTACTGAATACTATTTCTATACCGATACGATGGGTATCATATTCAACACCACAGGATTGGTTGTAACAGCTACCTATTCAGATGGTACAACCGGCGTTTTGTCGAATGAAACGCTACAGTTTAGCACTATTCCGGCTGCCGCGGGTGTTCAGGAAGCAGTTATTTCATATGTTGGTGCAACAAGCACAGTAACTACAACATGCACGCTGACGCTTATTAAAGGTATTGCGCAGGTAGGTGCTTACGATTTTTCTACCGGTTGGTGGTCACAATTTTCTGAGGATTACCCGGTTGCTTCAGGCACAAGTAAAACAATTAAAATGTACGCTTACTCTAACGGAGTTAATAACTGGAACAGTCCGAGTACTATTCTTCGTAAAGCAGACATGTCTGAATATGGTGTAGTTCGTATGGACAATTTCGGTTGGGGCGATGGTTATGCCACAGCAACCCCTGCCAATGACTGGAACTTCGACATTTTTGGAGCAAACATCAGTGGATCAAGAATTGAGATCACTGTAACCAATAACGGCGACAACACTGCCGACATTCGTTACGATGTTACCTATGCCACCGGCGAAACACATTTCCAGGAATATGCAGGAATAACGGTAGACAGCTCGGATTTGAATGCAGCCATTGTGTTGGAAGGATCTTATATCGTAATTGTTGAATAATCACTTTGATAAAACATATTTAGACATGAAATATTTATTTTTAATCCTGTTGGGGTTGCTGGCATTTTCAACGGCAACATATGCGGAAGGTAACGGTACTGCCGACCAGGTGTCAATAGCTCAACAAGACAACATAACTGTAAATGGTAAAATCGTTGACGAAAACGGAGAACCGCTTCCGGGCGCAACCATTCAACAAAAAGGAACAACAAATGGTACCATTACCGATATTGATGGTAACTTCTCTCTTTCTGTTCCTTCTGATGCTGCACTTTCAATCTCGTTTATCGGATACAAAAGTATTGACGTAAACGTTGAAGGAAAAACTCAACTCGGAAACATTACATTGGCTCCGGATATGATCGGCCTCGACCAGGTAGTGGTTGTAGGTTACGGTACACAACGTAAAGTCGACCTTACCGGTTCGGTTGCAATTGTTGATACCGAAGAGATGAAAAAAGTATCAAACTCAAACATTTCAACTATGCTTCAGGGTAAAGTATCGGGTGTTCAGATTACATCTGACGGACAACCGGGAGCCGACCCAACAGTACGTATTCGTGGTATTGGTTCATTTGGTAGCACTGCTCCTCTTTATGTTGTTGATGGAGTGCCAATGGGAACAACGATTCGCGACTTCTCGCCAAACGATATCGAAACACTGCAGGTGCTTAAAGATGCGGCCGCGGCGGCAATCTACGGTTCGCGTGCTGCAAACGGTGTTGTTATCATCACCACAAAGCAGGGAAAAAAGAACCAGGCGATGAAAATCGACTATAAAGGTTACGTAGGTATCGATCAGGTACAGGAAGGTGTATACGATGTAATGGATGCATCGCAATACGCTCAATATGTTACCATGGCCTACAATAACAGCAACATGGATGTTCCTGCCGGATACAATCCTTCAAGTGATAAATACCTTGATCCGAGCGAAGTAAACACCGATTGGTTCCAGGAAGCATTTAAAACAGGTATCCGTCAGAACCACAACATCAACTTATCGGGTGGTGGCGAAAACAACACT
>NZ_JBFHGM010000156.1:0-11959 GCF_041583095.1 Draconibacterium sp. | reverse complement strand
GAATATATATTGCCTGTACGAAGTCCTGCTTCAATATGCCCTACAGCAATTTGTTTGTAAAAGGCAGCAAGAGCAGCGGTGGAGGAAGTAGTGGTATCGCCGTGCACTAATACCACATCAGGTTGATAATCGTCGAGTACGTCACGCATTTTCAGCAAAACCCTGCTGGTTATTTCGTACAGATCCTGGTTGGGTTTCATGATATCGAGATCGTAATCCGGGTGAATGTCAAAAATTTCCAGCACCTGGTCAAGCATTTCGCGGTGTTGGGCGGTTACACATACTTTCGAGTCGAATATATCTTTATTTTTTTCCAGCTCTTTTACCAGTGGAGCCATTTTAATGGCTTCGGGCCGGGTTCCAAAAACGGATAATATTTTCTTCTTCATTTACTTATTTTCTTACCCCGCAGAAGTCCAGTTCTCCGGTTTTTGGTTCTAATTCAAGAAATTCTTTGTGCGCCACCAGATAAACGATAATGTCGGCTTCTTCGTAGGCATCTATATAATTGGTTAAACCAGTTCCATTGTATTTGTTAATGTTAGGCTCAACCAGCATATAGCTGGCTTCTTCAAATTTTACCAGTGAATCAGCCACTGTTCGGGCCGGGGATTCTCTCAAATCGTCGATATTTGGTTTAAAGGCAAGTCCCATTAACGCCACAACGGGCTGGCGTTTGTTTTCGTTCTGAAATTGGAGTATGTTATTCTTAATTTTTTCAATTACCCAAAGCGTTTTATAATTGTTTATTTCGCGGGCTGTTCGGATAATGCGCGCTTCTTCAGGGAAGTCGGATGCAATAAACCAGGGATCGACTGCTATGCAGTGTCCACCCACACCGGTTCCTGGTTGCAGAATGTTTACCCGGGGGTGTTTATTGGCCAGTTGAATCAATTCCCATACGTTGATATCGGCCTTATCGCAAATGAGTGATAGTTCATTGGCAAACGCGATGCTTACATCACGGGAGGAGTTTTCGACCAGTTTACACATTTCTGCAGTGCGGGCGTTGGTTTCATGTAGTTCAGATTTTACAAATTTGCGGTAAAATGCACAGGCCGCTTTTGTTGATTCGGGATTGATTCCTCCAATAACCCGGTCGTTATTTTCCAACTCGTAAATTACATTCCCCGGCAGCACGCGTTCGGGGCAATAGGCAATATTGATCTTATCCTTTAACTCCGGGCGTTCTTTATGAATCAGGTTCGCCATTTTTTCGGTAGTGTATATCGGACTTGTCGATTCGATAATAAACAAGTTGTCTTCGCGCAGGAAAGGAATGATCATACGCGTTGCCGATTCCACAAAACTAATGTCAGGTTGATGATCGCCTTTAAATGGAGTAGGAACAGCAATTAAAAAAACATCGGCCTGGGTGGCAGCTGTTGAAGCCTTCAGGCTATGATTTTCGATTACGTATTTTACCAAACCTCCTAATTCGGGTTCAACGATATGTATTTCTCCTTTGTTTACCGTTTCAACTACCTCGGGGTTAACATCAACGCCTAACACATTTATCCCATTTTTTGCCATTAAAGCGGCGGTTGGAAGCCCGATATAACCCAGGCCAAGCATTACTGCATTTTCGAAACAATATCTCATATGGTAAGTTTATAGGCCAAATTTAGATTTTTTGAAGATTAAAGAACGTATAACAATGCCATTACTTGTTAAGTAACCTAACGAATTTAGCGGTTTGGTTTTTCCTGGAGTATTTTTCGTAGGATTTTGAATTTGTTTTTAACGTTCCTTTTTTAAAATGATTAAAATACAATTGCAAGGTACTTTTTATGCCTTCTACATCTTCGAAATTTTTACAAATACCGGAATTTGTTTCGGAAATGATTTGTGCAGAGTCAGATTCTGTCGGACCAATTGCTAGTATTGGCCTGTTAAGAGCTATGTATTCATACATCTTGCCAGGTATAATTCCCAAAGCATTTGGGGCATTATTGATGGGTAATAACAACACCTGAGATTTTTTTAATAAGGCCACTCCTTTATTATGAGGAAGAAAGTCGATATTGGTTAGAAACTTAGCTAAGCCTGCTTTTTTGATTGAATGAATGATCGAATCATCGGTTTGTCCAATTAACTGTATGGAAAGAAATTCCCGGAGTTCAGGGATTTCAGCCAGCATTTCATTTAAGGCCATCCACAGTGATTCCGGGTTTCTGTCTTTATTGAAGGAGCCAAAATGAGATATAGAAAATTTTGCATCAATATCAGGGCTTAAGTTCTCGAAATCAACATGATCAAATCCATTGTACACGAGGTCAATTCTTCGATGACTGATATTGGCTAATTCTTCTTGCCAACGGGGAGTAACGGTAACCACATGATTTGCTTTCGATAAAACCTCTTTCTCCAGTCTTTTATGTTTTTTATCTGCCCAATTAGTTAATCTTAACTTGTGATAAAAATCTATATTGGTCCAGGGATCCCTAAAATCGGCGATCCACTTAATGTGCGGAAATCTTTTTTTTAAACCTAAGGCTATTAAATGCATACTATGTGGCGGTCCTGTTGAAATGATGGCATCAATATCGTTCTTATTTATATATTTTGATAAATATTTAATCGATGGTTTAATCCAATATTTTCTTGGATCGGGAATTAAAAAGTTTCCTCGAATAAAAACAGATAGTTTACTTTTCCAGTTACCTGTAGAAGCTTCAGAAACATAACCGGCTTTAAATTTTGTCCCTTTCTTTTTCCCGGAAAGACGTCGGTACACATCGTATGGTTCCCAGATTGGATGTTTGATTATTATGCTGTCTTGATGAATTTCGCGTAGTAAACTTTCGTCATCTACAGAGGAGTCAGGATTTTCAGGCGTATAAATAATGGGCTGCCAGCCGTGTTCGGGTAAATATTTTGACATTTTTAGCCACCTCATTACTCCGCCTCCGGCACTTGGCGGCCAATAATAAGTTATGATGAGGACTTTCTTCATTGCTAAAGTGATTGGTAGATATGTAATAAATTCGCCACAAACACCTCCCACGAATACTTCTTTTTCTCTTCGGCGGCATTGCGGCTAAATTCTTCTTCTTTATTTAGTTCATAGAATTTATCTATGGCATCAGCTATTTCCTGCTTGTCGGTATTTACCACATAGCCCACTTTTTCGTTGGGTATCAGTTCTGCCAATCCCCCAACATTTGTAGTTATCATGGGCTTGTTAAAGTGGTAAGCTACCTGTGTAATGCCACTTTGTGTGGCTGTTTTGTAGGGCTGTACCACCACATCTGAAGCACAAAAATATTTGTGAACGTCGGTGTTAGGAATAAAGTCAGTTCGCAGTTCAATGTACTCTTCCAGTTGATGCTTTTTTATGATCTCCAGGTATTTGTCCGGTTTGGAATAAAACTCTCCGGCTATCAATAATTTTACCGGAAGTTCGCGAAGTTTCTTGTCGGCGAAAGCTTCCAGAAGAATATCCAGGCCTTTGTAATCGCGGATAAATCCGAAAAACAGAATGTAATTAGTATTTGTATCCAGGGCGAGCTGTTCCTTTGCTGTTTCTTTGGGAATTATTGCTCCAAAATTATCATAGAGCGGGTGTGGAGTATAACTTCGTGGTTTTTCTGTATCAAACTGCTTCAAGTCGTTCAACACACTTTTCGACATCGTGATAAAAGCATCAACATTTTTTATGAAATACTTTGATAGTAAAGTGTCGCCCGGCTTTTTCTCGTGTGGAATTACATTGTCGGTTATGGCGATTACTTTGGTTTTTTTGTTTTTTCTGACAATTTTGGAAATAGTACCCAAACAAGGCCCCATAAACGGTATCCAGTAGCGCAGAATTACCAAATCAGGAGCCTGTTTTCTAAGGTATCTTCCAACTTTTATCCAGTTGAGAGGATTGATGGAATTAACCATCACTTCAATATCAAGTCCCTCAGGAGGTTCTTCTTCTGAATATTGTGTTTTTCCGGGGAACAGGATAGATGGGTACTGGAGGCTGAATGTGTATATTTTTACATCGTCGCCATTATCGATAAAAGCCTTTGCCATTCGTTCGTTGAAAGTAGCAATTCCACCGCCTCGGAGGGGGTAGGCCGAACCTACAATGGCAATTTTTCTTTTTTCCTTAGTCATTTTGTTTTGGTTTTACAATTTCCCAATATCCGGTTTTTGCGCTTCCAACCCTTTGGATAATATTAAGTTCGCGTAATAGTTTGAGGTCTCTTTTTATCGTTTCTCTTCCGGCACTGCAAGCTATTGCAAGTTTGGCAATGGTTATCGACGGATCAATTTTTATTCGATTGATAATCTGTTTCTGTCTTTCATTTACAGGCTCATTTACAGGCTCATTTACAGGCTCATTTACAGGCTCATTTACAGGCTCATTCTTTTTGTTAGTCAATGACAATGTAATTTTAGCCTGGATATAACCACTTAAATCTGAGACGCTAAACTGTAAGTCGGGATAGTCCGAGAACCATTCTCTGAGTCTTTTGTATCCTGTTCCGTATTTCTCGATATCGCCTGTAAGGTAAAAAGCTTCTGTAAGCAGTTTATTCCTGTGTCGGGAAATGTAGTTGTCGGTATAAAGGTCTGCAATTTTAAGTCCTCCCATGAGTTTCCCAGGATTTGTAATTTCAATGCTTTCGTCAAAAATCTTTACAATAACATCGGTAGGGGTGGAATAATCGCGATGAACAATGGCGTTTAGCAATAATTCCCGGATCGCAGGAATGGGATACTGCCAATGTTCAGTTCGTTGTAAACCTGTTCCCCCAAATTTAAAACCAAGCCGGATATTTTTCTTGATGAATGTTAATGCTTCTTCTACCGCCAGAACCAAGGGGCTTCGAATCATTAAATCATCAATAATTGTCGTTTCCGATTTAAAACGTCCCAGGTGAATATTCGTCAGGTGGTGCCCGAATAACAACTCGCTGGCCCGTGTTAGCCTGTTGTTTTTAATTAAACCAAGCCTGGCAAAATCGTGTTTAATGTTGCCTGATAACTGGAATCGGCCTGAATTACCGGATTTGTTACGGAAGACTTCGATGGCATCTTTATCTAATTCTTCAAAGTCTGTGTCAACTTCAAATGAATCAAACGAATAATTCAGACTTGTAAGTCGAAGTTCGGTAATTTCATCGGCAGATAAGATATGATTTGAATTCATTTTTCTTATATAGTGTCTGCCTTTGCACGATACAGGTTTTATAGGGAATTCGTTAACCGAAAATACAACAATTGTTTTGTTGTTATATTTAATGATTTTGGTATCGGGAATTATTGCAGGTTCGGTAGTTTGTTTTATTTCGTTTAACCATTTCTGAATTGTTTCTTCCGTAATGGAGATTCCTGTCGGTATTCCCTTGTTGTTCACTCCAATCAGAATTTTTCCTCCGTCAGTATTTGAAAATGCGACGATTGTTTCTATTACTGCTTTATTGAATGACTGTTTATATTCAACAGTATTACTTTCTCCTTGAGCAATAATATTTTTTAAATCATCATTTGTCATTCTAATAAGATGAATTGGCGATTATTTTGTTTCGATGGATAAAGATATTAGAATTTACCTAAACAGTTCAGGTTTTGTTTTTTAATAAAAAGGGGATAAGCGCAATGCCTATCCCCTTTTTGTATAATTTTTTGTAGATGTTTACAGCTTCCCAAACAACTTCTTATAGCTAACCTGCTCACCAATAATTTTACCCAAATCGGCAATGGCAACTCGCTCTTGCTCCATGGTGTCGCGGTAACGGATGGTTACTGTGTTGTCTTCTTTTGTTTGATGATCGACTGTTACGCAGAACGGCGTACCAATGGCATCCTGACGGCGGTAACGTTTACCGATCGAGTCTTTTTCGTCGTACTGACAGTTGAAATCAAATTTCAGGTCGTCGATAATTTCGCGGGCTTTTTCCGGCAGACCGTCTTTTTTAACCAGCGGCATAACAGCCAGTTTTACCGGAGCCAGTACCGGAGGTAATTTCAGTACTACACGTGTATCTTTTTCCAGCTGCTCTTCGCAGTAACTTGCAGAAATTACCTGCAGGAACATGCGGTCGACACCAATCGATGTTTCAACAACAAACGGAACGTACGACTCGCCAAGTTCCGGATCGTAGTAGCGAATTTTTTTGCCCGAATATTGTTCGTGTTGCGATAAATCGAAATCAGTACGCGAGTGGATACCTTCCACCTCTTTAAACCCAAATGGGAATTTATATTCAACGTCGACAGCAGCGTTGGCATAATGCGCCAGTTTTTCGTGCTCGTGGAAACGGTAGTTTTCGTCGCCAAAACCAAGGGCACGGTGCCATTTCATACGTGTTTCTTTCCATTTTTCGAACCAGTCGAGCTCGCTGCCGGGACGAACAAAAAATTGCATTTCCATTTGTTCGAACTCGCGCATACGGAAAATAAACTGACGTGCTACAATTTCGTTACGGAAAGCTTTACCAATTTGGGCAATTCCAAACGGAATTTTCATACGTCCGGTTTTTTGCACATTCAGGTAGTTCACAAAAATACCCTGGGCCGTTTCGGGGCGAAGGAAAATTTTTGAAGCACCTTCAGCAGTCGATCCCATTTCGGTAGAAAACATGAGGTTAAACTGGCGTACATCAGTCCAGTTTCGTGAGCCTGAAATCGGGCAAACAATACCTTCGTCTTCAATTATTTGTTTTAATTCTGCCAGATCGTTATCGTTCAACGCATTTGAAAAACGTGTATGCAGGTTATTCCATTTTTCCTGGTTGGCCAAAACGCGAGGATTGGTTTCGCGGAATTGTTTTTCATCAAAAGATTCGCCAAAACGTTTTGCGGCTTTGGTCACTTCTTTATTCATTTTTTCCTCGTACTTCGCCAGCTGGTCTTCAATAAGTACGTCGGCACGGTAGCGTTTTTTCGAGTCTTTGTTGTCGATTAACGGATCGTTAAAAGCATCAACGTGGCCCGATGCTTTCCAAATTGTGGGGTGCATAAAAATGGCTGAGTCTAAACCAACCACATTTTCGTGCAACAGCACCATGCTGTCCCACCAGTATTTTTTGATGTTGTTTTTCAATTCAACACCCATTTGTCCGTAATCGTACACTGCTCCAAGCCCGTCGTAAATCTCGCTCGATTGAAATACATATCCGTATTCTTTGCAGTGTGCTACTAATTTCTTGAAAATATCTTCCTGTGCCATCTAACTATAATTTCTGAATTGTGAACGCAAAAATAGGATAAAATTCTAAAGTACAGGAGAGAGAGCCGGAAGATTAAGGATTAGTGATTAAAGATTAATAGGAGAATTAGTTAGTGAGTGAACAAAGAATGAGTGAATGAGGAAATGTGGAATGAAAATTCCGCAGAGATTGAAGTAGGTTGAAAAGAGATTGATTTTAAGGTAGGAGGAGATTGTTAAATTGTAGAGCTGTTCACTGCGACGTATCAAACACAAAGACTCAAAGACACTAAGAACTGAACCACATTAGGTACATAGGAATATTAGGTTTTAAACACTTCAAGCTTTCAAAAACTCTTGAAGGTTAATCTGTTTGCATATTGCTGTTTGCCGATTGCCAACTCATACTGCTAAATTGCTAAACTGTTAACTGCGACTGGAAACTGAAAACTTTCCTCCCACTTCTGAAATCCAAAATCGTGAATCAACATTCGTCATTCACTTTTTCCTCATTCACACAATAACCCATTCAGTTTTGCCTGATGTAACTTGCTGATCAATCCTTCAACAAATCTGTCCTTCAGTCCATGTTTTTAATCTACCTCTTCAAAATCAACATATTCGCCTTTGTCCGGGTTGTTCCTGTTATTTGAACGCCGGTTTTCAACAGTAACTTCACCTTCAGGGCGTTTGGGTTGCTGCTGACGTTGCTGCTCCTGCATTTTTTGCTGCATATTTTTCATCCCCTTATCAATTATTTTAGGAAAAATATAGCGCACAACAAAACGAAATCCGAAGTAGATAACAGCAATTATAACGAGAGTTCGCAGGAAGCCTACCAGGTATAGTGTAATAAATAATGCCATAACAAAAACTAATTTGGTTCGGTGGAAAATAATAAGTTCACACCGAACGACAAATTTAAATTTTTTGCTTTAGATGGTTGCACCAGCCTTAAGATATTATTTGTTGCCAGGTAAAGTTGTACACCTCTGGCCGTGTAGCTGCAAGCAAAACCGGGCATAACCTGCCCTAAATTATAAAGGTTTAGCCCACTGCTTAATTCGAATCGGGTTCCTAAAAGAACATTGAAATAGGCCGCCAGATAATTACTGACTTCTCCGTTGTAGTAGGTAAGGTTGTCGGAAAAGTTTAACTTCATTTTGTCATTTAGATGATGTGTTGCCATCAGGTTCAGTCTTACCGGAAGCAGTTCGTACTGGCGCTGGGTAAAGGCTTCGGCGATTGTTTTATAAGGCAACGAATCGGTTAGGGCCTCCAGGGCAGCTCTGGGTTCAAAATAGTAGGCTGCTGCCGTGTCGGAAGACTGGTAAAGACGAGTGTAATCTATCGAACCAACAAAGGTATTGTTAAAAGCCTTGTCGTTTATCGTGGTAAAACCAATATCGGCAATTGCCACTGCAACGGTAGTTTGTTTGTTCGGTTGGTAGGTAAATCCCAAATCGATGCCGGCTCCCATATTTTTGAACTTAAAAAAGTAATCTCCGGCCGTAAAATCGGTATTAATGCTTGTTTTACCTATAACCGGATCGTACTTCACATCAATTGGTCCCGATATCCGATAATCTCCGTTTGGAATAACTTGCAGCACTTGCCTGTCTTCATCGGTTTGTATCACTACATTCAGGTTCTCGATGTCGTAAAAAAAGCGGCCAAACAACACTTTTGGTCGTATTCCAATACTCAATTTCTTCGTAACTTGTTTGGCATACGAGAAAGACAGTTCTCTGTAAAATTGTGTTTTAAACGAGATGGGGCCAAATTCCTCTTCCTTCCCATAATAGGGTAGAAGCCCCTGATCGATAAACTTCAGAAACTCGTGATCAAAATTTCCCCAGAGCAGAACCCGTTCCGACAGGGAAAAGCTCAAGGTTCGTTTATCGTTTCGGTGACTTAAATATACAAGTGGAAGTGTTGCATTTGCTTTAGCATCGCCGGGTTCGCCCAACGACGTATAAAAATGATCGAAACTATATTCAAAGTTTTCGGTAAATAAATAATCGGACGAGAAATTAGCATTCCAGTGAAGCACGGCACCCGATAAAAGAGGAAGACCGATCACCAGTTTTTCGGTTTTATTATGAAAGGCCGGATTTGATTGCGACGATTGACTTACCTCCGACAAAAACTGCAGTGGATTTCCGTTTTGTGCCGATGCAGGTACTCTGCCAAGTGCAGCAAACAGAATGATTATGAATCCTACTTTTGTGGTTAAGCTTTTCATTTGTGTATTAACGATTATTTATACGATAACCCGCCAGTGGCGGGAAACACGCAAATAACCATCTCCCTTTGGGAAAATCATTTTATCTTTTTGTTTTATCCTAAATATTACAACGCAAAAATATGGTTTCTATTGAGTTAGTACAATTACAGGCACAAAAAAAGGCGGAACCGCCCGCCAATTGGAACACAGATAACACGGATTTAGGTTGATTTACGCAGAAAACAAAAAAGAAATAAGTCAATTTGGGTAAGATGACTGAACAAAATAGACTCAAAAATCCGCTTATAAAAAAATAGAATCCCGAAGTTATTTCTCCGGGATTCTATTTTAGTAGTGCTTTCAGTGCAACAATAAGGATTGTGAACCTTTATAACAGTTTAATATTCATGATTTATTTGAAACAGGAATATTAACGATGTTGATTTGGCAAATACGCTAAGCGTATCAAGCGAAAATCATAACTATCCGCGTCATCAGCGTTCTGCTAACTAATGTTGGCTTACATCGCCACCGCTCGATTCGTCGATGTCTCTGATATCCGGATTCCCATGATAATTAATGTCCGATCCGCTGCTGGCATTGGCATAAAGCTCGCTGCTAACACTAACGGTAATATCCGAACCGCTGCTGGCGTTGGCATAACAAATTGCCGATTCAAGCTCGCCGGCTTTTATATCGGAGCCGCTGCTGGCATCAACACGAAGTGTTTTTACTTTGCCACGGAGTTTGGCATCGCTGCCACTGCTGGTATCAACCGACAGATTTTTGTAAAAAACTTCTATTTTCAGATCGGAGCCGCTGCTGCAGCTTACTTCAAGCGATTCGCCTTCCAGGGTATTTGTCGACTCCACATCAGAGCCCGACGATGCCGAAAGTTCGTTCAACTCTTTTACGGTTACATAAACTTTTCTTGTTTGGTTGCCACTTCCCCAGTTAAACCAGTTATTACGTTTCATGTAAATTTTAAGCGTTCCGCCTTCTACATCGGTTTTCAGATCATCAATTATATCGTCGTCGGCCACAACTTTTACTTCTTCGGCGTTGCCCATTGTAAGGTACAAGTCGATTCCGGTTGAGACTTTTATAGCATTAAAACCGCTTATTTGTCGCGTTTGGGTTTCGTCGCTGTTCCCTGCAAGTACTGTTCCGTAGCTTGTAATAGCTATCATAAACAGAAATAAAAATTTTGAGAATGTCTTCATGTGCGTTATTTTATGTTTTTTGAATTGAGACTGTTAAAAGGACGCTCCTTAAAATGGAAAGTTACAGTTGCTTTTAATTTTTTATCACATTTCCGCCCGATGATTTGCTTATTTCGGTTTCAGACGGGTTGCCATTATAGAATACATTGCCACCGCTGCTGGCAGTTGCCTGCAGTTCGTTTTCGGTACGTAGCCAAATGTTTGCGCCGCTGCTAACATTTGCCCGGGCCGATTTTGCTTTTAAATCTCCGGCTTTAATGTTCGATCCCGAGCTGGCTTTGGCACTTATCGAACCGGCATTTCCCTCGAGAAAAATATTTGACCCCGAGCTGGCCTTTGCATCTATCTCATCCGCATTAAGCGAGAAGGTTAAATTGGCTCCCGAAGAAACGGCCAGGTCGATATTTTTTACGTTTAAAATATTCTCGGAATATACATTGCTGCCCGATGATGATTTTGCCGCTTCGAGCTGTGGAAGCGTAACAAATACTTTTAGGCTGCTTGCATTTCGGATGATGTCGATAGCCTTAATATGTAGTTCTTCACCGCGTAATTCGGTTACAATGCTGTTGTGCAGGTTTTCATCGGCTTCAACCACCACGTTATAATCATTTCCCATGGTGACGTAAACATTCATCCCACGGCTTACATTTAAAGCATTAAAATCCTCCAGATTTCGCTCCTCGGTTGTTACATTGCCATTTCCTTTAACAGTTGACTGCAATAAACATGAAGTAGTAAAAAGTGATAAAATGATTCCGGAAAGGAACACTACAAACTGTTTCATAATTCTTTGTTTGGTTTATAATTGTAGTGCAAATTATTGCAATCCAGTCGAACACAGGAAATTATTTCGTTAAACCGGGGTATTTTGTCGGTAAGCAGGAATTGAATTCCGAGAATGTAGAATGATGATTAACGATTTTGGATTGCAGCAGAAAGTTTTCAGTCGCAGTTAGCAGTTCAGTAATTTGACAACAGAACTGTTTAGCAGAAGTTTCTTGAATGAGTTATTGGGTGAATGAGGAAGAAAGTTTGCAGTTTTCAGTCGCAGTTTCAGTTTTACAATTTAACAATGGAACAATTTAGCAGTAGTATTGCGAATGAGTTATTGAGTGAATGAGTAGTGAATGCAGAACTTTGAATTTCGAATAAAGATTAACGATTGCTGATTTCAGAAGTGGGAGGAAAGTTTTCAGTTGGCAGTCGCAGTGAACAGTTTAGCAATTTATCAATAGAACAATTTAGCAGTAGTATACAAATCTATTGTGTCCTATGTACCTAATATGGTTCAGTTCTTAGTGTCTTTGAGTTTAATACAGTCCCAGTTTTCAGTTTTACAATTTAGCAATGGAACAATTT
>NZ_JBFHGM010000155.1:0-12064 GCF_041583095.1 Draconibacterium sp. | reverse complement strand
ACGCATGCGCCTCGACGATAAAAAGGTGCACACATTTTACCTGGGAGTTGATGTGGAGGATTATCCATACATTCCTGTTATGGAGAAACCGAAAAACGTTGGTTACATATCAAGAATGTGCCACAAAGATGGATTCGATATTGTGGTGGATGCTTTTATCGAATTGAAAAAGAAAGCCGGTTTTGAAGAGGTGAAACTGATTGCCACAGGAGGTTTGACCGGTGATGACAAAAAGTTTTTTAAAGAACAAAAACATAAGCTGAAAGAGGCTGGTTTGTTACATCAGTTTGAAGTGGTGGAAGAGTTTGAAGGAGCTGCCCGCCATGAATTTTTTAAGCAAGTGGCTATGATCTCTGTCCCGGTTCGTATAGGCGAGGCATTTGGCATGTATTTGCTTGAAGCCATGGCGTCCGGAGTCCCGGTGGTGCAACCTGCTTTGGGAGCATTTCCGGAGATTGTGGATGTTTCTGGTGGCGGAATAACTTATTCGCCAAATACGCCGGAAAAATTGTGTGAAAGCTGGGCAGAACTATTGAATGATCCTGATAAATTAGAAAAATTGAGTTTGGCCGGTTATGAAGGAATCGGAAAGAAATTTAATATACATAACCATGCAGCCGAAATCGTTGAGCTCTACGAAACCCTTCTACTCCGCTCAGTGCGACGTCATCCTGAGCGAAGTAGAAGGATGAATTCAACCAGAAATACTTAAATGAAAACATTCTATGTATATATTCTGAAGTGTAGCGACGGCAGTTATTATGTGGGCGTTACAAATGATATAGAACGAAGATTAGAGGAACATAATAAAGGAGTATCTGCCAATAGCTTTACTTTTAAAAGGAGACCAGTTGAGCTGGTTTTTTACGAAACCTATAATGATTTTAAAATTGCGGAGCAATGGGAAAAGAAATTAAAAGGTTGGTCGAGGACGAAAAAGGAAGCATTGATTGAAAGAAACTGGAATAAATTAAAAGAGTACTCTGTTTGCCAGAATGATTCTCATTTTTCTAATTTTAGAGATAAGAATATTAATCATAAATAACGACCCTTCGACTACGCTCAGGGTGACAAAAAAATGCTACTACAACTAAAAAACATATCAAAAGGATACGGAGAAGCCGGAACGCACAGTTTTCGACCCGTATTAAAGGAATTAAATCTTGAACTGGAGAAAGGACAAAAAGTGGCGATAATCGGACCAAGTGGCTCCGGAAAAACAACCTTGCTGAATCTGGTTGGCGCACTGGACACGCCCGACTCTGGCGAGGTACTATTTAACGGAACCAACATTACCGGCTACACGTCAAGACAACTGGCAGCCTTTCGCAACAAGAATCTCGGCTTTGTATTTCAATTGCACCATTTAATGCCACAGTTGAGTTTGTGGGAAAATGTGTTGCTACCGCTTTTACCGCAAGGAAAAGTTACGAAGGAACAAAAGGACTGGGCGGAATACCTGATTAAAAAAGTTGGTATTTCAGATCAGCGTAATCAGAAACCATCAGAAATGTCGGGAGGTGAGTGCCAGCGCACCGCTGTGGTTCGTGCGCTAATCAATAAACCGGAGTTGATTCTCGCCGATGAGCCAACCGGTGCACTGGATGAGGCCAATGCCAATGCACTTTCTGAACTACTTATACAACTCAGCGAAGAGGAAGGAGTAACACTGGTTACGGTAACTCACTCCGCAGAGTTGGCCCAAAAAATGGATACAAAATTCTTACTAAAAAACGGTAAACTGGAAAAAGAATAATCTCCCCTCTTTGAGGGGAGTACGGCGAAGCCGGGAGGGGTGAGTATGACCAAATTTCAATACATAATAAAATCTTTTCTTCATTATTTTAAAGCCAACTTACTGGTGGCAATTGGTGTGGCTATCAGTACGATGGTTTTAACCGGTTCGCTTGTGATTGGCGATTCGGTAAGGCACAGTTTAACCCAGGCAACCTTTTATCGGTTGGGCGAAACAACGCATTTGGTTGCCGTAAAAGAACGTTATTTTCGCCAGGAAATGGCTTCGGAGATGGAAGCCGTAAATCCTGAATTGAAAGCTACTTCTGTGCTTTTGTTGGAAGGAATGGCAGTGGCCGACGGAGGTCAGGAACGCGCGAATAAAGTACAGGTGGTTGGTGTTGATGATGATTTTGAGGAGATCGCAAACACAGCATTTTTTGCCGAACTACAAAATAACGAGATTGCCATAAGCGAAAACCTGGCAGAACGCTTACAAAAAGGAGCCGGCGATAATATTCTGGTTCGTATAAAAAAGGCCAGTTTAATTCCGATGAACGCGCCGTTTGTGTCGGCAGAAGAGACAAGTGTGGCTTTGCGCGCAACCATAAAAAAAGTGGTTAGTAAGGAAGAGTTAGGGCGCTTTAGTTTGAAAAATTCGCAAACAGCACCCTACAATATTTTTATGTCGATTGATCGTCTCAATCGGTTAATGGAATTTGAAGGAAAAGCCAACCAGATACTGGTTTCAACAGAGCTGGAAACAGCAGTAGTTTCTGAAGTAGTGAATACATGTTTAACACCCGCCGATGCAGGATTAACGACGAAGAAATTAGATAATGGACGAAAGGTGGAAATTTCTACCGAGCGGGTTTTTATGGAGTCGAAAATTTCTGATCTGCTTGGAAGTTTGCCAGGCGCAGATATGATTTTGACCTACTTTGTAAACGCTATCGACCATAATCAATCTTCGGTTCCCTATTCATTTGTGTCGTCGGTGACCGAGCCAAAGCTGGCTTCAAACGAAATAATTTTGAACCGTTGGGCGGCAGATGATTTTAACGCGAATATAGGAGATCCCATTCGTTTACAGTATTTTGAGATTGGCCCTTTGCGCCAGTTGGTGAATAGGGAAGAAGCTTTTATTTTAAAGGAGATTATTTCAATGGATTCGCCATTGGCAGATCCAACGCGTGTGCCGCATTTGCCGGGATTATCCGATGCCGGTCATTGCCGCGAATGGGAAGCCGGTGTTCCTATTGATCTGGATGCCATCCGCGAAAAAGATGAAAAATACTGGGACGACTACAAAGGCACACCAAAGGCTTTTATTTCAACAGAAAGTGCTTTGCGGCTGTGGTCCAATCGTTTTGGTGACTACACGGCTGTGCGCTTTCCCGCCGAAACGTTTAGTGAGGATGAATATAAAAGTGAATTTGCTGCAGCTATTTCGCCGGCAGATTTGGGAATGATTGTTGAGCCAATCCGTGAACAGGGGGTACACGCTGCTCAAAACGGTACCGATTTTAGCGGACTGTTCATAGGTTTAAGCTTTTTTATTCTGGTTGCTTCAATCATTCTAACGGCATTGCTATTCCGTCTGAATCTTGAAAGCCGTTCAACACAGATCGGGCTGCTTGTAGCTCTTGGATTTCAGCAAAAACACATCCGAAGTTTCTACCTGTCTGAAGGTTTTGTGGTTTCTCTGTTTGGAGGCCTTGTCGGACTGGTGATTTCTTATTTTTATACCACGCTGGTTTTCCGCATATTAAATACGTTGTGGTTCGACATTGTTCGTACCAATGTCCTCGAAATTCAATTGTTGCCATCAACATTGGTAATCGGATTAGTTATCAGTTTGGTGGTTTCGTTGGGTGCCATTGCCATTTCATTACGTCGCTTTCAAAAACAAAAAGCTGTTGAATTGCAAAAGCAGATAGCGGTAAAAGAAAGCCGCCTAAAAACTCGTCTGCTGAATGGTGTGTTGTGGGGAGCATTAGTACTTTCTGTTGCAGTTTTTGTTATGCAACTGTTTGCCAAACAAGCCGATGCATCCCTCTTTTTTATCTCAGGCGGATTAATGCTGCTTGGATTGTTATTGCTTTTCAGAAAGTTGTTGCAAAAACGGGAAGCTAAAAAATCCCGCGAATTTCAGTTCAGTCAGTTATCAGCAATAAATCTTACCCGAAATATCAGCCGGTCGATTACCATTGTTACCCTTTTTGCACTGGGTACCTTTATCGTTATTTCAACGGGATCGTATAAAATGGATTTAATTGCCGGAGCCAACAAAAAAACAAGCGGCACCGGAGGCTTTTTATATTTTGCCGAAACTACCATGCCGGTCCTTTTCGATATTAATAACAAGGGAAAAAAGGCGGAAGAAGGAATATATGAAGGTTTTAATGTGGTGCAATTCCGCAAAGTGGATGGCGACGATGCCAGTTGTTTGAACCTGAATCGTATTGCACAGCCTGCAATTTTGGGCGTTAATGCTGAAAATTTGACCGGGCGTTTTGATTTCGCTGCAAAAATGAAAAGTTTGGAAGTTGATCCATGGCTAAGTCTGGAAAAGGATTTTGACGATGGGACTATTCCAGCCATAGCCGATCAAACGGTTATTCAGTGGGGACTCGACATGAAAGTGGGCGATGTTTTATTGTACCAGAATGAGCTGGGCGATACTCTTAAGTTGAAACTGATCGCCGGAACAAAACCATCCGTTTTTCAGGGTTATGTAATAATCTCGAATAAACATTATTTGAAAAACTACCCAAGCAGTTCAGGATCGAATATATTTTTGGTGGATGGTGATGCCGAAAATGAAGTAGCGATCGGCGACGAGTTGCAATCGGTATTTCGTGATTATGGATGGGAAATGGAAAGTGCTGCCAAACGATTGGTTGAGTTTTATTCAGTAACCAACACCTATTTATCGATATTTCTTGCGCTTGGTGCTTTGGGATTAATTCTTGGAACCATTGGGTTGGCTGTTATTCTGGCCCGAACCATTTTAGAGCGTCGGCGGGAAATTGCATTAATGCAGGCCATTGGATTTACAAAAAACTCCGTATTTAAATTGTTGAGAAATGAATATTTGTTGCTACTGGTGTCAGGCGTTTTACTTGGTTTTGTTACAGCCGTTGTGGCAACTTTACCGGCATTTTTGTCTACCAATACCGATGCTTCATTTTCAACAGTAGCAATTGTTGTAGCGCTGATTCTTGTGAACGGAGTGATTTGGATTACCGGATTAAGCTGGTTTTCGCTGCAAAAGAAATCGCTGATCAATGATCTAAAAACAGAATAGTTAGGGCGGAAATTTACAATTTCTAGCTGGGAAATAATCGGTTTTTCGGTTAATGTAAACAAATTGTAGTATTGCGCTTTTCATTAAAACCTTTCAGAATGAGCATTTGTTGCAGTGGTAAAAGTTACAGAAATGCCAGTAAATATACCCGAGACAGCTCAGAAGAGAGTCGTAATTATAGGAGCCGGTTTTGCCGGGTTGCGTTTAGCCCGTAAATTATTTAAACACAATTTTCAGGTAGTACTGATTGATCGGAATAACTACCATCAGTTTCAGCCGCTGTTTTACCAGGTGGCAACATCGGGGTTGGAGCCCAGTTCTATTTCATTTCCGCTGCGGAAAGTATTTCAGAAATCAGAGAATGTTTTTATTCGGATTGCCGAGGTAAAAAGCATTATGTCTGATGAGAAATTAATTGACACTACGTTGGGGACAGTATGGTACGATTACCTGATAATTGCAACCGGAGCTACCACCAATTTTTTTGGTATGGAAAGTTTTGAAACCAACAGTATTCCAATGAAATCGGTTTCTGAGGCTTTGTTTTTGCGTAATACTTTGCTCGAGAATTTTGAAAAAGCAGTCACCATTCGTGATGAGGAAGAAGTTAGGCGACTGCTAAATATTGTTGTGGTTGGCGGTGGCCCCACTGGCGTGGAAGTTTGTGGCGCGCTGGCAGAAATGAAAAAGTTTGTTTTGCCAAAAGATTACCCTGAGCTTGATTTTAACCTGATGAATATAACGCTGGTGGAAGCGAATACTCATTTATTGGCAGGAATGACGGAGATAGCGGGCAAAAAAGCTCTTGATTACCTTGCCAATCTGGGAGTTGAAGTAAAACTGAAACACAAAGTTGAGAAATATGATGGAAATACGGTTGAGCTTGAAGATCAGGAAAATCTTGAAACAAGGTCGCTCATTTGGGCCGCAGGCGTAAAAGGACAAATGCCATCAGGAATTAAAAAAGAAAATGTGGTTCGTGGAAATCGTATAAAAGTGGATGCCTATAACCAGGTTGACGGATACGAAAATATTTTTGCCATCGGCGATATTGCCTACATGGAAACAACTGATTATCCGCAAGGCCATCCTCAGGTTGCACAGGTAGCTTTGCAGCAGACAAGTTGTCTGGCTGAAAATCTTAAAAAGATGCAGAAAAGTAAGAGTCTGGTCTCATTTAGATATCGCGATAAAGGATCGATGGCAACCGTTGGACGAAACAGGGCAGTGGTTGATTTGCCCGGTTTGCGTTTTGCCGGTTTCCCTGCCTGGTTGGTTTGGATGTTTGTGCATTTAATGTCGATTGTGGGCGTAAAAAATCGACAGGTAATATTTATTAACTGGTTATGGAATTATATGACCTACGACCAGTCGCTTCGCTTAATTATCCGGCCTTCAGCAAAAAGTGTTGAGTGGCAAAAACGTCAGAAATAATCTAATTTTTCCTGTTTGGTTCCGTGTAAGTGATTTTTTTCAAAAGGTTGTTCTGTTAATTTATTTTAGGCTGAACTTCATTCGTTTTTACTTCTCCCGGAGAATCACGTGTCGTAAATATTTCATTTTAAGAATAACTGTCTTAATTTTACAAGTTCGGTATAACATTCAGAAACAATGGAAGAGCAGAACGAGAAATTTATGCGGGAGGCAATTACGCTTGCACAACAGGGGATGGATGGTAATCATGGTGGCCCGTTTGGTGCCGTGGTGGTAAAAGACAATAAAATTATCGGAAAAGGATACAATCAGGTAACTTCATCAAACGACCCCACTGCACATGCCGAAGTAGTTGCGATTCGGGAAGCGTGTAAGGTTTTAAATACTTTTCAGTTGGAAGGATGTACGATTTATACCTCGTGCGAACCCTGCCCGATGTGTTTGGGAGCTATTTACTGGGCGCGCCCCGATAAAGTTGTTTTTGGAGCGACAAAACAAGATGCGGCAAGTGCACAATTTGATGATCAGTTTATTTACGATGAACTGAAGACGGAGCTGAGTCGGCGCCACATTCAGTTTGAAAATATGATGCGCGATGAAGCCCGCGAGGTTTTTGACGCATGGAATAAAAAGGAGGATAAAAAGGAATATTAACTGTGCACTTCATTAGAAGAACTTTGTAAAAATTCACTCAACAATATTTTTTTTACTTTTATTGCATGACCGGCGAAAAAAATCAGGATCAGAACAAACGAACAGAAGAACTGGAGCAAGAGCTTTCGAAGCTAAAACTTGAACTGGAGAATGTTAAATTTCAGGAAGAGCAGGAACGGGAAAAACGTTTGTTTTACCAGTTGATTGCCGAGTTTGCTTTTGCCTGGGAGTTGTGGTTTGAATCCAATGGTAAGATAAAATACTGTTCGCCCTCATGTTCCGATCTCACAGGATATACCGCAAATCAAATTATTGCTTCGCCGGGGATTGCAGCTTTGCTGGTTTTCGATGCCGACAAAGAGAAATACAGTAACTTTTTAAGTGGTGCTTTAAATCAGACACTGGTCAACCAAACCCTCGAATTTCGTGTGCTTACACGTACCAAACAACTTCGTTGGTTTATGATGAATGTTCGTGGTGTATACGATAAAATTGGCAAGTATCTTGGAATTAGGGCATCGGTAATAGATATTAGCCGCCTGAAACAGGCAATGGGGCACATTTCTGAACTGGAGCGCACAAAAGAATTTGATAGCCGGAATAAACAACGCCTGCAAACCGAACTGGAGATGAAAGACCGTGAGCTGGTTTCGTTTTTATTGCAGCTGTCGCAGAAAAATGAGTTGTTGAATAAAGCGGTTCACATCCTTCAGTCGGCAGAGGCAACAAAATCGAAAAATGCTGTTCAGCTTGTTCATCAATTAAAAAATTTATTGGAGGCCAATGCCGTTCAACCGGTTGATTGGTCGATGGTAGAAAACCAGGTGGATAAAATTCATCCGGGCTTTCTCGATCGCCTGCAAAAGCGACATTCTGTAGTTTCGGTCAATGATAAAAAATTGTGTTCCTACATTCGTTTGGGTTTGTCGAGCAAGGAAATTGCCGGTCTGCTGAATATTACTTCCAAAAGCGTGGAGATCTCTCGCGTACGATTGCGGAAAAAACTGGGAATAAACGAAAAAATCCGTCTGGTAAACTATCTCGGTCAATTGTAATATTAGGTATTATTTTATTCGATCATATTTTCATGTAGTGTTTTGGCAATATATAAAGTACATTAAAACAGTGATTTAGTATTATAGTGTTAGGTTGATGTTTGTTTGTGTTGTGTTGTTGTTAGGTTGTTGTGCGACTTGGTATATTGTTTTTACAATAACTTTGGTTTTCAAAATAGTCCGTAATGACACAAAACGCAGCAAACAATTACCGAAAGCTATATGATGAGGAAATAGGGCAGCTCGTTCATCAGGGGTGTTCTTCTTCCGACTGGAGTTTAATAAAAGTATCACACGATTTTATTCCCGATTGTATCGAGAATTGCAAGTTCTCCGGAAGTATCCGACTCGACAGTTTTACCGGAACAGTAAAGCTGATCGGAGGAATTACTTTTAGAACAGGGATTTACAATGCCTGGCTGCACAACTGCGAGGTGGGTAAGAATGCCCTGATCCACAATGTACGAAGTTACATTGCCAACTACCGGATCGAAGAGAATGTGGTTATTCATAATGTAACTACGCTGGCTGTTGATGGAGAAACATCGTTTGGTAACGGAGTGGTTGTTGAGGCAATAAACGAAGGCGGAGGCCGCGATATTCCGATTTATGATTACCTCTCAACGCATGTTGCCTACATGATGGCCTTATACAGGCACCGGCCCGAGGTGGTGCGTTCGCTAAAAAATATGGTTGCCGACTACACCAAATATGTAAGCAGCGAAATGGGGGTGATCGGAGCCGATTCGAAAATTCTGAATTGTAACACCATTTTAAATGTTAAAACCGGACCGGCTACCATAATCGATGGGGCTAAAAAATTACACAACGGAAGTATTAACAGTAACTACGAAGCACCTGTAACAATTGGCGAAGGAGTGATTATGGATAACTTTATTGTTAGTTCAGGGTCAAAAATCACCGACGCCACGCTTGTTTCAAAATGTTTTATTGGTCAGGGTTGTGTGCTCGATAAACATTATTCGGCCGAAAACTCCTTGTTTTTTGCCAATTTCCAGGGATTTCACGGAGAGGCCTGTTCAATATTTGCCGGGCCATACACCGTTACGCATCATAAATCTACTTTGCTGATTGCCGGAATGTTCTCGTTTTTAAATGCCGGAAGTGGATCGAACCAAAGTAATCACCTTTACAAACTGGGGCCTATTCACCAGGGAATTATGGAGCGCGGTGCAAAAACCACCAGCGATTCTTATGTGCTGTGGCCATCGCGTATTGGCGCATTTTCGCTGGTAATGGGGCGCCACTACAAACATTGTGATACCACTGATTTTCCATTCTCGTACCTGATTGAGAGTAAGGACGAAAGTATTCTTGTTCCTGCCATCAACCTAAAGAGTATCGGAACCATTCGCGATACGCAAAAGTGGCCAAAACGTGATAAACGTACTGATTCGAACCTGCTCGATCTGATTAATTTTAATTTGCTAAGCCCGTACACCATTGATAAAATGGTTAAAGGCCGGCAAAAATTAATGGATCTTCAAAAATCCTCAGGCGATAACATTGAGGCATATACTTACGATCGTATGAAGATCGAGAAACGTGCGCTCGACCGTGGAATCCAGTTGTATGAAATGGCAATCTGGAAATTTCTGGGTAACTCGTTAATTACTCGTCTTAACGGAAATGAGTATGAAACAGCAGCAGATATTCAAAAAGCCCTTCAGCCCGATATAAAGTTTGGTAGAGGATATTGGGTTGATCTGGCAGGAATGATTTGTCCTTTTGAGGCGCTTGATCAATTGCTACAATCAATAGAAAAAGGCACGGTGCAGTCGCTGGAAGAAGTAAATTCAGCATTGGCAACCATGCACAAAAACTACTATAATTTTGAGTGGACCTGGGCAGTAGACGTGCTCGAAAGTTTTTATGGGAAAAGTATTTCCGAGTTTGAAGCATCGGATGTGATAAGCATTGTAAAGAAATGGAAAGAAAGTGTGCTGGGAATCGATCGCTTTTTGTACGAAGATGCCCGGAAAGAATTTTCGATGAGTAAAATGACCGGTTTTGGTGTTGACGGACAGGACGGCGCACGCGAACTTGATTTTGCCGAAGTACGTGGCGAGTTTGAAGATAATGACACCGTAAAGGAAATTAAAGAGCATATGGAGAAAAAGGAACGGCTTGGTAGTCGGGTGATCGAACAAATGATGCAGGTGCGGGTCAATAAGCAAATTGTTGAAAATTAGTAAGAAGAACTCTCCCTCATTCCCTCTCTATATGTAGAGAGGGACGATTGTGTCGAAGGCGCAATCAGGGTGAGTCAGTAAGTAAGAATGTATTATGTCCCTGAAATATAAATGGCTAGTAGAAAGAAATTATGTGTGGAATAGTAGGATATATAGGAGATAAGAAGGCTTTTCCGATACTGATCGGAGGACTGAAAAGATTGGAATACCGCGGGTACGATTCGGCAGGAGTGGCCTTGTTAAACGGTTCGCTCGAAAACTATAAAAAGAAAGGCAAGGTATCAGATCTCGAAGCCTTTGTGGCCGGAAAAGCCGACGACGGAACCATTGGCATAGGGCATACACGTTGGGCAACACATGGCGAACCCAGCGATAAAAATGCGCATCCGCATGTTTCCATGAATGGTCATTTTTCCATAGTGCATAACGGGATTATCGAAAATTATGCGCAGCTGAAACGCGATCTGGAAACACACGGATATACGTTTGAAAGTGATACCGATACAGAGGTGTTGGCCAACCTGATCGAGTATTTTTATTTGCAGGATGATGAGATGTCGTCGGAAGCAGCGGTGCAGTTGGCTTTGTCGAAAGTGGTGGGTGCATACGGAATTGCCGTGCTTTGTAAAAAGGAATGCGCGAAAATTGTGGTGGCCCGAAAAGGAAGTCCGCTCGTGGTTGGATTGGGTAACGGCGAATATTTTATTGCCAGCGATGCCTCGCCCATTGCGGAATATACCAACCAGGTAATCTACCTGAACGATGAAGATATTGCCATTCTGCAAAAAGATGGCTTTACCTTAAGCAATGTTCAAAATACTCCGGTTTCGTTGAAGATCAGCAATATTGATATGGAAATCGGGGCGATGGATAAAGGCGATTACGATTATTTTATGCTCAAGGAAATTCACGAGCAGCCAAAAACCATCGAAGAAACTTTTCGCGGACGTTTGCAAAACGACTATTCCGAAATTGTGTTGGGCGGACTGTTAAATGTTTTTCCAAAAATAGAGGCGGCAAAACGGATTGTTATCATTGGTTGTGGAACATCGTGGCATGCCGGGCTTATTGCCGAATACCTGTTTGAAGAATATGCACAGGTTTCGGTTGAAGTGGAATATGCCTCCGAGTTTCGTTACCGGAAGCCGGTGTTGTCGTCGGACGATGTGGTCATTCTCATCAGTCAGAGTGGTGAAACGGCTGATACGCTGGCGGCTTTGGAACTGGCCAGATCAAAAGGAGCAACCGTGATTGGAATTTGTAATGTGGTGGGCTCAACCCTCTCGCGCGAAACCGAAGCAGGTGTATATACCCATGCCGGTGTCGAAATTGGTGTGGCCTCAACAAAAGCATTTACCGCGCAGGTAACAGTGCTTACCATGATCGCCCTGAAACTGGCTAAACGCAAGGGAACCATCAGCAACGACGACTATAAAATGCTGGTAAAAGAGCTGGCCGAAATTCCTGAAAAAGGACGTGCCATTCTCAACGACGGAGAAAAAATAAAGGCCATTGCCGAAAAATACCACGAGGCCGTAAATGCGCTTTACCTCGGGCGCGGCTACCTGTTTCCGGTGGCGCTCGAAGGGGCTTTAAAGCTAAAAGAGATCTCGTACATTCACGCCGAAGGTTATGCTGCCGGCGAAATGAAACACGGCCCAATT
>NZ_JBFHGM010000154.1:0-12099 GCF_041583095.1 Draconibacterium sp. | reverse complement strand
GTGCCGATTTAACGTATTACAATACCCGAAGTAAAGATCAAATCATCTCGCCAAGGGTAAGTATGGCAACCGGTTATATTTTCCAGTATACGAACTTCGGAACCGTTACCAACAAAGGTTTTGAGTTAACATTGACCGGAAAACCAATTCAGAACCGCAACTGGAACTGGCAAACAACCTTAAACATTTCGCATAACAACGGAACAGTATCCGATCTTCCCGAAGGTGTTCAGTTACTGTATGTAACCGACGTTCAGGTTGGACCGGCCACACCGGCATCTATTGGCGACGATATCTTCCTTGGTTTAATCGGCACACGTTGGGAAAGAACTGATGATGGTGAATTGATACTGGATTCAGACACCGGACGCCCGATTACTTCAACCGATGCAACAAACGTAGTTGGCGACCGCGAACCGGATATGCTTTTCGGCTGGAACAACAGCATTACGCATAAAAACTGGAACCTGTCATTCTTAGTTGATGTAAGAATTGGTGGTGATGTTTATAACGCTACTGAATACGCGATGACCTACTCAGGAATGAGCAAAATCACTGAAAACCGCGGCAATACTCAAACTTTTGAAGGAGTGATGATAAACAGCGAAACCGGCGAATACGAGCCGGCTACAAGTACAATTACGCTTGATCAGGATTATTACCAAAACTATTACACCAAAGAAGCCGAACCATTCATTACCAGCGTTAACTGGTTCCGCCTGCGTTCTGCATCATTGAGCTATTCAGTGCCTGCATCGTTTTGCAACCGCATTGGTTTTGTAAAAGGAATTGATCTATCGTTAACAGGAACCAACTTACTCCTGTTTACCAATTACGATGGAATGGATCCGGAAGTTAGTGCCGGTGGTTCTGGTGTATTAGGTGCCGGATCTTCTGGAATTGATTATGCCGGAGTACCTGCTACAACAAGTGTTTCATTCGGCTTAAATGTTAAGTTTTAAAAAGAATTAGATATGAAGAAGATAACAATATTATTTCTGTTTTTCATAGGGGTGTTTTTCACCTCTTGCGAATACGACCTGGATATAAATAACTCTCCGAACGCCCCACAAGAGGCTGGTCCGGAACAACGTCTGCCCTATGTTCTGGCAGAAACGGTTGATTTTTATGGTAGTCACGGAACACGTACAGCTCACCTTACCCAGCAGTTAGGCTACGCTTATCGCCCCGGCTTACGTTACTACATGTTTCAAAACTGGCAATTTGCGAATAATGCTGACGCATGGGTGTGGCAGTGTTGGTATGGCTATGCATGGGTAAACATTGAAGAAATGCTGAAAGATGCCGAAGACGTTGATGCATGGCATTACACCGGCGTTGGTAAAATTCTTAAAGCATTTGGAAATGGTTCGCTGGTTGATGCCTACGGCTATATTGCTTACAAGGACGGTATTGCCGGAAATATTCAGCCCGATTACGACGATGCTGAATACGTTTACAGCCAAATTCTTCCGTTAATTGACGAAGGTATTGCTGATCTTCAGAAAACACAGGGAGAAAATGCTCCTGACCTGTCTGTTGGAGATGTAATGTATAACGGCGATATCAACAAGTGGATTAAGTTTGCCTATGGTGTAAAAGCCCGTTTTATGAGCCACCTTTCGAAAAAAGCTGAAGGAACAGATCTGTTGGCCTACAATCCTGCAGGAATTCTCTCAAATATTGAAAAATCATTCCAGTCGAATAACGATGATGCAGAATACATTGGCGAAGATGGCGACATTTCGGCAAGATGGTCTATTCAACGTCAGAATGTAAGTAGTTCGAATAAACCCGGCAAATTATGGAAAGATTACCTGATGAATACCGTTGACACTATTAACGGTGGCGATGAGACCTGGAACAGCCGTGTGGTTGATCCCCGTACAGAGGTACTGCTTCCTAAAATTACGGATGGCGACAATGCCGGCGAATTCTCGTTTGCTGTTGATTTAAGCGAAACAGATCACGCGCCAACCACCGACGATGTAAATTATGTTGGAATGCGTTCTTCAGAAGACAATCCATTGTTTTACACGGAAAAGAATTCTCCTTATTTCCTGCTTTCTTATTCAGAGTTGAAATTTATTGAAGCAGAGGTTTATTTCCGCCAGGGAAGTTTGGAGAGCGCGCTGACTTCGTACCACGATGCGATTCAGGCAAACATGGATAAACTGGGAATTCCGGCTGATGAAAGTGCCGCTTTTATGGCCAGCGAAGCAGTTGTTCAAACCGCATCGGATTTGACTTTGAGCCACATTATGATGCAAAAATACATTGCATGTACCTACAGTCCTGAAGTTTGGACAGATATGCGACGTTGTGATTACTGTATCGGCCCTGATGGAACATACGACTACTCAGCCGGTGTTTACAAAGGATTTGATCGCCCAACCTTTGTATACGAAACCGCATTCCCTCAGGATGACGACTATATTCGTCGGTACCAAATGGCATACTACGAGCGTTATTACAATGCTTCGAAAGTTGAGGCACTTGGAGTTTTCGAAAATGAATATATGACCACACCTGTTTGGTGGGACATTGAAGAATAGTTATTTTAAGTCTAAAGTTAAGCTGCAACGGCTTGCCTGGTGTAATATCGGGCAGGCCGTTTTTTTTTCTGAGTTGAAATACTCATTTCTTGAGTTGAAGTGCCTGTTTCTCAACTCCAACCTGCCATTTCTTCAGTCGAAGCACTCATTTCCCGACTTCAATCTGCCATTTCTTCACTTGAAGCGGTTATTTCTTGAGTCGAAGCACTCATTTCTTGACTTGAAGTGGTTATTTCTTGGGTTGGAGTACTTATTTCTTGAGTTAAAGCACTTATTTCCCGACATGGAGCAGACATTTCTTAACCATGTATACCTGTTTCTGGAGTCAGAACAGTAATTTCAGAATAACTATTGCTCAATTTCCCTGACCAGAGCAAAAATCTTATCGCGCAAAGGTTTGTATTTGAAATACCAGATCACCAGGCCAATTATCACTCCAAACAGTATTGCTCCGAGAAAGAAAACCTGGGAATCGAGCACCGATTTGCCTTCACCCATCCATTCGAAAGTTAAACCCACATCCATTAGCAAAAGGCCCGGTACAATCCCCAATGCCCTTTTCTGAAAAGGCTGGTAACGGCAGACTGCTTTTTTCAACATTTCGAGCGTAGGCAACGAATAATCAACATACTGGTATTCATTATAAAGTTTTCGGAAAGAAAGTGCAATGAACAAAAATCCCAAAATAAGAGCAACTCCACTGATTATATCGCTAATTTCGTGCGAGTTGGTATACTCAACTGCAGTTTTCACCATAAACAACGGTATAAAAATCCAGTAAAAAATCTGTACCACTTTTACAATTGTGGCATAATGCCTGTCTTCTTTTTTCAGTTTCCCGGTTAATTTACTCAGGTTGTTATCAAATTCATGTGCGGTCATAATTGTTCTCCTTTCAGCTTTTCTTTTAATTGCGATTTAATACGATGAATTTTCACCTTTACATTTGGCTCGGTAATACCAATTACTTCGGCAATCTCTTTCATCGAAAGCCCTTCGAGCAGTAACGATATCAATGCTTTATCAATTACCGACAGTTGATTAAGCTCAAGTTGCATACATTCGAGTAACTTTTCTTCGGCCAGTTTTTGTTTCAGGTTTTCATCATCTAGTATGGAGTTCAGGTTTGTGGTGTCGCTGTCAACCATCAACTTCATGTGTTTAAAAGCCTTTCCGGTAAAGGTTAACGACGTGTTTACAGCCACTCGGTAAACCCAGGTACTCATGGCCGAATCGCCCCTGAAGCTGTCGAGACTTTTCCAGATATTTACCAGCACTTCCTGGTACATGTCTTTCTGATCTTCGACGTTAGAATTGTAGTACCTGCAGATGTTGCGGATCCGCTCGCCATTCTCAGATACAATCGTGTTAAATTTCTCTTCTTTCGTCACTTTTCAGTGTTTTTTCCTATTTAGTAAAGCTAAAAACGGATAGTTACATTTTTTTCTGAAAATATTAAAAAAGAATTGGTGAAACAGATTTCGGGGGCTTCGGTTCAGAAAGTTAACCTTATGAAGAAGTTGAAGGAGAAATTGACAAATGAGTAATTGAGTTAATGAGGAATGCTTGAATGGGAGGATCTTTGGATATTATTTTTTTTACCACAGAGGTCCACAAAGAAAACACGGAGTTTCACAGAGAAAAGATAAATGACCAAAATTACAATTTAACAGTTTAACAAATTGACAATCTAATTCAATCTTCAATCAATCTTTCTCAAACTGAAAATCAATCTAATTTCTGTTGCCCTTTCCACCATGTACAAGCAACCAAACCGTAAACGCCATTTCGCCCAATATACTTGGCACAGCTACCAGAGCAAGGAATATTCCGGCAAATTCGGCATAATTGGGCAAAAGGAAATGCGCGACAGTATCAAGCATATACATAATTCCGGCAACGGTTAAGAATACAGCAATCCACTTGGGCTTTTGAATGATATTGGAGAGTAAAATTAAATGTGCACCAAAAAAGAACAACCCAATAAGCCAGATAATTTCGAACACATTTACCTGGTATAAAATCTCATCTGCCGAATCAAGTTTTAAAGTAAGCACCAACGCAAATACCGCAACGCCCATTATTGCAGCATGCATCAAACGAAAATAAGTACTTAAACGTGTAAATTTATGCTTGCGGTATAAATCAAAAAGTCCCCACGCTACAACCACATCGAACAGAACGGTTATTAAAAATGCTATGATTCCAAACCGCACCGACATATGATTAAGCCTGATCGTTTCGAGCGGATTTTGTTTGAGCGACTCAAGCATTACAAAATTGGCAAAAATGGCGGCAAAAAATATAATCAGATAGCTGATTCCGGTAATGATCGAAAGTTTTCTTAAATTCATTTCTATTGTTTTTACGGAATTATAACCATAATAATCTGCCAAATGTTTACAGGTAAACAAAAAAAGGTTCCGTTCGAATCAACAAACGGAACCTTTACTATTATAATAAAAGAATCTATCTCTTACTTACACAGCGGATCAACACCGATAGTACCAACCAAATCTTTCAGGTACTGTTTCGATTCTACATTTTTCAGGCGCTCTTTTGCTTTTGCCAATCGACCATCAATATCCATTTCGGCAACCAGCGCAGCGTTATTTTCGTTGTTTTTAAAGTCCTCCAGATAACCGATTTGTTCCACAAGGAAAGCAATATCCTTGTCTTGTTTCAGTTTCAGTCGGGCTTTATACCAGTCGCTTTTTAGCACCTCTTCCCTTTCGAATAGTTTACGTAGCTCCGGATCGCTGATATCCTTGCCTTCGTAATGACCATAAGCCATAACATGCAGCAACACTTTCAGCGGCGGAATAGCAGACTCAACACTTCCATCCTCAAAGAATGGCAGCGCAGCTCGTTGCATGGCTTCGGTGATGTTATTAATACCGTCAACATAGTCGTCCATTCCCTGAAGTTCAGGCTTCAGCATGCGCTCGTTAAATACCGCCAGTGGCTCGTCGAACAAACGATTCATACAACGGAAAGCAAAGTTTTTGGTAATACGATAGCCTAAACGGCTGGCCAGTACTTTTTGCCCATTGTATTCAAAGTCCTCCAGTTTCTCCAAGCAACCATTTTCAATCAGCTTCTTCGGATCGCGATCTTCAGGAACCAAACGTGCCCAGATTTCAGGAACAAGGATACTGATATCATGATCGAAACGATTTTCCGATCCAATATAACCTGCTGCCGAACTAAATCCCTGGTATTCGGTAAGAATATACGACAACAAGGCATTGTTCAGGTCGGTTGTTGGCACCAGCATATTAAAAGGCCCTTTGGTAAGTGCACCTTCCAACCCGGCACCGGTTGTTGATGGCGACTTCCCGGTAATACTTGCAATAAAATCCATAAACAATTCAGGCAACTCCTGGTAATGAATTGGATTATAAACGGCCAGCGGGCGAATTCCTGCTTTTTTATCAACCGGATTGTTTCTTCGTCCGGGCAATACAGCGTTTACAGGCCAAACTACCGGATCTTTGTCTTTTATTTTGCGGTACAAGCGTACACCAATTTCACCGAGGTAAGAGTCTTGTGTTTCGTCTTTAAATATATTGCGTTGCAGGTAACGCGGGTTTTTTGTTGGTTCGCCGTCTACAATTCGTGGATGCGAAGGTGTAACGAAGTATTTATCGCTATCGCTTTCAGCCACTTCCTTGATAAAGTTTTTTACCGGTTTGGTATATTTCTCAAAACTAATGGCATCTTCAATCAGTTCTATAGCATTCTCGCGGGTTAGCGGCTCGTAATTGGTCAGGAATGTATTGTTATCCACAATTTCCTGTTCGGCTTCTTTATCGTAACCTCTGATCACTGCTTCATCCGGGCGCTGGAACAAGTAACTCTCGCAGTTGGCAACCAGTTTTACACTCGGATTATTATATTCCTTATTCAAATCGTTCAAACGGTTTGACGGCACAGTTATCGTTGCCGAAATATCATCCTCGGTTTGGATTTTCATCGACGGAACAAAATCCGACCGTAGTTTATGCAAATACCAACGTCCTTCTTCGTTAAATCCGATACGCACATAACTGGCGGCAATTGGGTTGTGTTTGTAACGTAACACATTTCCGGGGCGGCCATTTACAATTTCTACATTAAACAACTCGCGCCATTTTAATCCTTTTTCTTCGTTGCCACGGTAGTGGCGTTTTACAAAAAAGGCCAGTGTACGAACATTGTCAGGCAAGTCTTGTAAGAATTTATTGTATTCGTCGCTGTATTGATCAGACGGCGTTAACAATTTTACAGCCGAACCCAGGGTACGTTCTTTACTCAGGAACGAGCGTGACGGATCTGCATCTGGACGCACCTTTTTCCAACGGTTAGAATAATCTTTATTAATGATCTCATCCACCATGTTTTCAACCTGTTCCAGGTTTTCTATGTAGAAAGAACCGTATTTGATGGCATTCTGCATTGATTTGGAGATTTCTGATTTTCCACCTCCTGAAACCGTACTTGGTTTATGGCAGAACATTCCTTCAGGTGCGGTGTCGATTATACGCCACATGGCTTGTGTTGGATGTTTTACCAACTGAAATTTATGCCCGGTAGGATGAACGTAAACTTTTTTCGGCGAAAGTTTCAGACTGTAATCTTTGTTTTTGTATTTCCAACTCACCGAACTTTTTTCCACATCAATGTCCGCATTCTCAGGAATGTAAACCACATCCGGATATTTTTTATCTATAGCGTAATTTCCTTCCTGCACCTCAATGCGGTTCCCTAGTAGCTTTTTCGCTTCATCAAAAGAATAAGGCTGGTCGAACTTTTTGGTAAAATTGGTTCCAAAAACACTGTCACTCATATTTCCACGCGGAAAAGCAATGGCTCCACCGGCATGTTCTTCCTCCACCAATCCATACAGGTTGGCTGAATAGCTGATTTGTGTTTTTATCTCTTTTTTAGAGTATCCGTAATAATTATCTGCAATAATCGTAACCACTACGCCGCGTTCATCGCGACAGGTAAGTTTAAAGGCTGAACCATTGTTGTACAGCTCATTTTCGTCTTTCCAGCACATACCATCGCGTTTCTGGCGCTCCGAGGCATCGTCGTAGTGCGGCAATCCAACATCTTTCTTTTTAAGCGTAATTAAGTGCGGTGCCAAAATAATACATCCGGTGTGGCCAGTCCAGTGCTCAACATCAAGCGCAGCATCGTTTACAGCCAGGTTCGGATCGCCGGCATTGCCAAAAATGGTTTCAACAAAATCGAGGTTACTCACCAAACTTCCCGGTGCAAAAAAGCGTACTTCCATACTTTTTTCGCTAACAATACCGGGCACCTCAGGACAAACAACCGGGCGCAACAACAACGACACCATCACTTTTGCTTTTTCATCCTGCGCCGATGTAAAAGGCAAAGTCAATAACTCATCAGTAGGTTTTAGTGCGTAATGCAGCAGGTGTGCAAAAGTAATTTTCGGCACTTCTTTTTTATCGGCAGGTACCGGAAGTCCACCACGCACAATGTGGAAAGTTCCCTGTGTTGTTCGTTTATCCTTGGCAGGATTATTCAGAATACCCTGTTTTAAACGGTACGAACTCAGTAAATCGCTTTTAAACTCATTGCCATTGGGTGGCAAACTCAGCTCGCGTGCCATTTTCTTCTGGTTCAACACCAGGGTATTATTTGGCAATCGATAAGGCTTATTAAATTCAAGCTCTTTTAGGTAATCATCGATAAAATTCTGGATTCGTTCATCGACCGGAGACATGTGCTCACTAAGTAAGCGCGATTTTTCCTGGAAACTCTTTACCAGGCCTTCGGTTAATTCCTGAAATTTTGAATTGGCATATTTAGTGCCCGAGTCTGAATCATCATTAAACGTTGGCTGACCAAGGGAAGCCAACTGCAGATTAATGTATTGAATCATATCGCGGCGATCTCTTCTCGTCTGTTTAGAAGAAGTGGAATTTTTACTCATAATAATTATATTTCTAGTCCTTAAACAAAAATACAGAATTGAAGTTTTATCAATTGAAGGAAAATTCTGAATTAACCTAAAAACATCAATTCTTTATTGATTTGTTAACCCAAAGGCTACTTATTGTAACAAAATGTAAAAGGTTAGCTTTTCTTCCAATATACGTGACTTCCCAATCATTGTTTCCTTATGATATGTATCATAGGTATTGGTTGAATGTAAAAGAAATTCAGAAATATCTTTGAAGCATAATTATAAAATTTATAGGTAAACCGAATCAATCATAAACATATGATCGTCATGATCATTACTGAATAATACTTACAACCTGATTCTGTTGTGCCGAAACCAAAAAATTATTACAAATGAAACACTTAAAACCAAAGGCTTTGCTGATCCTAATGGCTGGTCTTTTTATTTCGTCACAAACTTTTGCTACCGATGGCTATTTTAGTGTAGGCTATGGTACAGTTAATAAAGGATTAGCTGGCGCAGGAATTGCATTTTACCAGGGATCGCTTATTAACGGCAACCCAGCGGGAAATGTATTCCTTGGAACGGAATACCAGTTGGGAGTTAACTTCTTTAATCCCAACAGACAATACACCGTAACAGGAGCTCCTTCGGGTATGCCAGGTACATTCGGTTTAATGCCGGGTACAGTTGAAAGCGACAGCAAGTTATTTCTAATGCCATCGGCAGGTGCCAACTGGATGCTTGGAGACAATTCCAGTATTTCTGCGGCCTTATTCGGAAATGGCGGTATGAACACGGATTATCCTACGCAAACTTTCGGAGATCAAAGTGCAGCAACTACAGGCGTTAATCTGGCTCAAATGTTTGGTAATATTAGTTACTCTGTAAAATTGGGCGAACGCCACAGTGTTGGTGTTACAGGTGTTTTGGCCTATCAATATTTTGAGGCAAAAGGTTTAAGTACTTTCGGTCAGTATGGTTTTTCTGCTGATGCTAATGCTTTATCTGGAAATGGAACTGACAGCGGTTTTGGATACGGATTCAAGATTGGCTATATGGGACACATAACTGATAATTTTGCTATCGGTGCCATGTACCAGTCGAAAGTATTTATGAGCGAGTTTGACGACTACGCTGGTTTATTTGCCGAGCAGGGTGATTTTGATATTCCATCGAGCTGGACTGTAGGTTTTTCGTGGGAAGTAATCGAGGATCTTACCGTTATGGGAGATGTAAAGTCGATTATGTATAGCGATGTTAAGTCGATTGCCAATCCGATGAATCTTAGCGAACTGATGCCGGCATTCCAAAATCCTGACGGAACTTACACACCTAATCCAAACCATGTTCCACTGGGCTCTGATAATGGCTCTGGCTTTGGATGGGAAGATGTTATGGTATACAAAGTTGGTGTTAACTACGCAGGAGTTGATACCTGGCAATTCCGTGCAGGTTTCTCAATTGGCGATAATCCAATCCCTTCATCAGAAGTAATGTTTAATATTCTTGCACCAGGTGTAATTGAAAAACAGTTAGCATTAGGACTTTCTAAAGAAGTTGGGAAAAGCGGAAATCAACTTCATGTGGCTATAAATTATGCCATGAATGGAAGTACTAAAGGCTACAACCCAATGGATTTCGACCCAACAGAGGCAATGCAAGGTAACATGGTTCCGAATCAAATGATTGAACTTGAAATGAACCAGTTTGAACTGGAACTTGGATTCTCGTTCTAACAAACAATTTAGCATACTCCAAAAATTTAGAAATAGTATATTTCTGACCCGGGCTTTTGTCCGGGTTTTTTATTGCTTTTTATTTTGAACTCTTCCCCGATTTAACTGTAATTAGTATTTTAACCGCAAATATTAATTTGAAAGAAAGGAAATGAAGATTATATCGTGGAATGTAAACGGAATTCGTGCCGTTACCAAAAAGAACTTTTTTGAAGATTTTAAACAAATGGATGCCGACATACTTTGTTTGCAGGAAACCAAAGCGCAGGATGACCAGGTTGCTGAAACGCTGACGCCAATAAACGGTTATCATATTTATTCCAATTCGGCCGAAAAAAAAGGCTACTCGGGAACAGCAATCCTTTCAAAGATTGAACCGCTAAGCGTTTCGCGCGACATGGGAATTGAAGTTCACGATACGGAAGGCCGCGTTTTGTGTTTGGAATATGAAAAGTTTTATTTGGTAACTGTATATGTACCCAACTCGGGTAGCGAATTAAAACGTTTGGACTACCGCCAGGAATGGGACCTGGTATTTTTCAATTACCTGAAAAACCTTGAAAAAACAAAACCGGTTGTGGTGTGTGGCGATTTTAACGTGGCCCACCGCCCTATCGATTTGGCGCGACCTAAACCCAATTATAATAAATCAGCCGGCTACATGCAGGAAGAAATTGATGGAATGGACCGCTTTACACAAGGCGGGCTGGTTGATACTTTCCGCCATTTTTACCCCGATGTTACCGATAAATATTCATGGTGGAGTTACAGGGCCGGAGCGCGTGGCAAAAACGTAGGCTGGAGAATCGATTATTTCCTCGTTTCCGAAAGTTTTATTCCGCATGTACAAAAAGCATATATTTTAAACGAAGTTATGGGCTCCGACCACTGCCCCGTAGGCATTGAAATTGCCGGTTAATTCGCAAAAATAAATATTATTCAGCGGGTGAGTTTTTATTCATCCGCTGTTGTTTTATAAAAACGCCCTACTTTTGCAGTTTACAGTAAAAATATGAGAAATTGAGTTTCGATCCACATACTACCAATTTGCCCATCGTTGAAGTTATCGACGAGGTAAATCAACACCTGCAAAAGGAAAACACCTTAATTGTACATGCGCCTCCCGGAGCCGGAAAAAGTACTGTTCTTCCACTCGTGCTTCTTGAAGAAAGCTGGTTGAACGGGCAAAAGATCATCATGCTTGAACCGCGTCGTCTGGCAGCCAAAACTATTGCCACACGCCTTGCCGAACTTTTAGGCGAGCCGGTTGGTAAACGGGTTGGTTACCGCATACGTTTTGACAATTGTGTAAGTGAATCCACTCAACTGGAAGTGGTTACCGAAGGAATTTTAACCCGCATGCTGCAAAGCGATAATGCCTTGGAAGGTATTGGTATGGTTATTTTCGATGAGTTTCACGAACGTAGCCTTTTTGCCGATGTGGCTTTGGCCCTGTCGCGCGAAGCACAGCAGATTTTACGTCCTGATTTGCGCATCATGATCATGTCGGCCACGCTAAATATGCCACAACTAACGCAACTGCTCAACGCACCGTCGGTAGTTAGTGAAGGACGTCAGTACCCTGTCGAAATTCATTATGAAGGCGATAATGACCTAAAACTTCTTCCTGAATTAACCAGCCGCGTAATTACAAAAGCAGTTGAAAAACATGATGGCGACATATTGGTGTTTTTGCCTGGCGAAGGAGAAATAAAAAACACCGAAGCAATTCTTCGAAATAAACACAAAGGAATTGCTATTCATCCGCTTTACGGACAGCTACCGCCACACAAACAGTTTGCCGCAATAATGCCCAGCCGCGATGGAAGGCGTAAAATAATTCTTGCCACATCCATCGCCGAAACCAGTTTAACGATTGAAG
>NZ_JBFHGM010000153.1:0-12146 GCF_041583095.1 Draconibacterium sp. | reverse complement strand
GGAGTCATCGGGCCAAACGGAGCCGGTAAAACCACACTCTTTAAATTAATTATGAAACAACTTCAAGCCGAGGCCGGAAACATCGAAATTGGCGAAACAGTTAAAGTAAGTTATGTGGATCAAAGCCACGCGGCCATCGATCCAAACAAATCGGTTTTTGATGTGATTTCGGGAGGTACTGAAACCATTATGCTGGGCAATAAACAAGCAAATGCAAGAGCGTATGTGGGCCGATTCAATTTTAATGGTGCCGACCAGGAGAAAAAGTGCGGTGTACTTTCGGGTGGTGAGCGAAATCGTCTGCATTTGGCACTGGCATTAAAAGCGGAAGGAAACCTTTTACTGCTCGATGAGCCGACCAACGACATTGACGTAAATACCTTGCGTGCCCTTGAAGAAGGTTTGGAAGGATTTGCTGGTTGTGCCGTGGTAATCTCACACGACCGCTGGTTCCTCGACCGTATTGCCACACATATTCTGGCATTTGAAGGCGACTCGCAGGTTCACTTTTTTGAAGGTTCATTCTCGGAATACGAAGAGAACCGTAAAAAGCGAATGGGCGGTGAAGCTCCAAAACGTTTTAAATATAAAAAACTGATGGCGTAATTCGCTGGAAGTTAGAAGCACAAAGTCTGAAGTTAAGATCCGTTTTGTATTTATTCTATATATACAGAACGGATCTTTTTTTATTCTGACGCAATAAAATACCGATAAGTATTTTTATTTTGTTTTCTTATTGATTTGCACTAACTTACTTAAGTAACTAAAAATTAATAAGATGAAAAGAATTGGCTTAGGATTGATCGTAATCCTTTTGGTTTGTACCATCCACACCACACAAGCGCAGGAAAATAGTAAACAACTTTGGTATTGCTGGGAAGAAGAAGTGCATCCCGAGCATATAAACGAGTACTGGGAATATAGTAAAGAACTGGCCCAGTTGTGCAAAGACGAAAATTACAAATACGAATTTTATGCCTGGACTACCGGCGATTTTAAGTACCAGTACTGGCACCCGATCAATTCTTTAGCTGATATTGATGAGCTGGAGAAAGGATGGGATAAGATTATGCAAAAGTTTGGTGAAGAAAAAACACAAAAATGGTTAAAAACCATGAAATCAAATTATTCAAAAACAATTACCGAACATGCTGAATTAAGTATCAGACCTGAAGCTAACCGCATCCCAATGGACAGTGTAAACTACATGGAATTCCAGGAATTTTATATCATTCCGGGCAAACAAAAGGAATTCAGAAGAATTATGAAAAAAGCTGTTGATCATATGAAAGCAGAAGGACATAACGATACATGGCGGGTTGCATCAGGAGAACTGGGCTACAACGGACCGGTTTTTATCGGATGGTCGTTCGGAAAAAACCAGGTGGAATATTTAGAATACGATAAAGAGTTTTCAGAAAAATACAAGGACTTCTTTGAGGATTTGAATAAAGACTTTCTTAAAATCCTGAGAACGGTAAAAGCTCATGATTCCTGGTCTTACGAGATTTGTCTTATTCGAAAAACTGAGGATAAGATACCCTGACTATAATGAGAACAAAAGCCCCGTTCTGTATATTTTGAAACATTAAAGAATAAGGCTTTAATTTTGAAGCCGGTCTTGCACCGTCCTTCAGGGCGGTGATTTTAGAGATAATATAAAAGGCTTTAGCATTTAATCGATAAAATTAATGGCTAAAGCCTTTTTGTCTATTCACATTAGAGTCACCGGGCTAAAGCCACGGTGCAAAAAAGCATAACTGGCAGCTAACAATCAGAAGCTTTCCGTTTAATACTTCTGCAATAACTCCAACAACTTCCGGTCAAGTTTATGGCCATGCCAGTCTTCGTATTCAATGTCTTTTCGTCCGGAATCAAGCAATCCAAAATCACCCCTGAAATTCCATAAGGCAAAGCCTATTTTGTTTTCCGCCAAAACGCTAATCACATCCTCAAACCAGCTCAGAAAAACATCGTGTGGTGTTTCGCGCCAGCAGCCACATTCGCCACAATGCACGCCTACCCCTTTTTTTACCGCGTCGATCCACGGTTTATAAAATTCCTCAATGGTTTCGCGGCTAAAGTTGTTCCCGTCAATCTCGCCCGGCCAAACCGGCATTGGTGCATCATCGGGGTTTTCCCAAACCCACGGAGCGCGGTAATGCGACACATAATGCGGATAATATCCCCGGCAACTCTGGCCAATTTCCATATCAAATAACTCCGGGATAACATCGGCCCCCACATTGTTACCGTCGGCTACCACCAAATGGTTTGCATTATGGCTACGAATAGTTTCCAAGGCTGTTTTGGCCACTTTGCGGTACAATTCCCCGGGAATTGGCCCACGTTTCGAAAACTGGTCGTTCATATCCTCGCGGGTACAAGGTTCGTTCACCAAATCAAAACTAATCTGCTTACTGGAATACGAAGCAAACCGTTTCGCCCACATTCCCCAGTGCGTGTAAAAGGCGTCCTGAGCCTTTTCGTCCTGCCACAAGTTGTAAGGTTCGTTAAAACCTGCATTCACACAAAATCCCGGTGCGCGGTGCAGGTTCAAACTCACATGTAATCCGTGTTTATTGGCCATGTCAACCAATTGTTGAATATTGTCAATTTCTTTCTCATCAAAATTCAATACGTCATCCGGCGTAATATTCTTCGAAGTGTCGTATTTAATGTAACGCGGATACGCCATCGGGAAGCGGACAAAGTTGAATCCCCAGTCGGCCATCCACTTAAAGTCCTCTTCGGTTGAGCCGTTGGAGTTACTGCCCCTGGCGGGCGAAAAATAATCCAGCAGGTTAAATCCCCGCCAATGTGGTAAAGCATTTGGAATTTGCTGTTGATGAGCGGACAAAGTGCCCGCCATACTCACTCCGGCAGTAACCAGCCCGGTAGTTTTTATAAAATTTCGTCGTTGCATAGTAGGTTTAAATTGGTTTTACTCTCAAAGATATCAGATTCTTTTAAATTCATTGTTTTTCGGTATTGTTAAATGCGTTCACCACCTCACCGCGATAAACACGGTCCCCTTTCCGATGAAGAGTCCGGACAGGCGCTCCTGGCAGGAGGAGAACATTCGTACTGAAAACCAGGTATTTGATACAATTCAATTTTATTAATTTTAAAGAAGTAAAATTTGCTAAATTGGTATAAAAAATTTCTGATTCGGTTATCGAGGTACTACAGTTCTCTTATCTAATCCGTTTTGTTTATCGATTAACCGATGTGGACAATTATTTCGAATAAAAATATCATCTTGAAAATCATGGTAAAGACTATCATCATTATCGCCTTTTCGTTTTTTACAGTTGTTTCTAATTTAAATGCCCAGCGATTAATGGTTAGCCAAAATGGCCGTTATTTGGTAACCGAAAAAGGAGATCCTTTCTTTTGGTTAGGAGACACTGCATGGGAGTTATTGCACAGATGCGACCGCGAGGAGATAAATATGTATTTGGAAAAAAGAGCATCCCAGGGATTTAATGTTGTGCAAACAGTTATTCTCGCTGAGTTGGATGGACTCAACACCCCAAACCCCTATGGAAACACTCCTCTAAAAGACAACGACCCCCGTACTCCAAATGATCTCTATTTTGAACATGTTGACTATGCCATCGAAAAAGCTTCTGAACTGAATATGTATATTGCATTACTACCAACATGGGGTGATAAAATCAATACAAACAGCTGGGGAGTAGGGCCAGAGGTGTTTAATGTAGACAATGCCAGATCGTATGGTGAATATCTTGGGGCCCGATATGCAGATTGCAACAATGTAATTTGGATTATTGGTGGGGACCGAAATCCCCGGGAAAATTCACAGGATGTAAAAATATGGAATGCGATGGCTGAAGGAATTGCCTCTGCGGCAGGCGGATATGAAAATACCTTAATGAGCTATCATCCTCAGCCAAAAGAAGGCGGGGGTTCTTCTACCTGGTTTCATAATGAAAAATGGCTCGACTTTAACATGCATCAAACAGGACATTGCGCCAATCAGGGGACATACAATCACATTACACACGACTACAATCTACGGCCTATAAAACCGGTATTGGATGGTGAACCGCTTTACGAAGATCATCCCAACTGTTTTAATGCAAAAGAATTAGGCTACAGTATACCTGAAGATATTAGGCGAATAATGTATTGGAATGTATTTGCAGGTGCCTTTGGTCAAACATACGGATGTCATGATGTATGGCAAATGTATAAACCAGATAAAACTCCGGTAAACCACCCCTTGCGGCCCTGGCCCGAAGCGCTTGATTTACCAATGGCTAACCAAATGAAACATTTAAAAAATTTAATGCTTTCCCGGCCTGTCTTAACCCGGATACCTGATCAATCTATGGTTATAGATTCACAGCCTGAGGATAACAATTATGTTATTGCCACGCGAGATAACAATGGTACATATGCTATGATTTATTTTCCAACCGGAAAAACAACATTTCTCGATTTCTCAGCGCTTAAAGGGACAACTTTTACCACTTGGTGGTTCGATCCCCGCACGGGAAATGCTTTCGAAGGGCCATCAATTGATAAATCAACTAAAACAAAAATAAAACCACCAACGTTCGGTAAAGGACACGATTGGGTGCTGGTTGTGGATAATTCACAAGAGAATTATGCCCCCCCCGGAAAAACGGCTTACAACAAAAAATGATCACCCGGTACGCGAGTACATCGTGTAATTTATTGCCTTTAGAATAACCAAAAAAACCTAACTTAGAAGACTAAACAGAACTAAACTACCGAATTATGAAAATTGCAATTATCTTCATTTTAAGCTTCTTTTTTGCTTTTACCACCCAGGCTCAGCATTCAAAAGTTAATGTACTAGTAATTGGCGCCCACCCCGACGATGCTGACGTGGATGTTGGTGGCACAGCTTATCAGTTTGCACAAATGGGGCACAATGTATTGTTTGTTTCGCTAACGAATGGCGATGCCGGACATTTTAGTAAAGGCGGCGGTACACTGGCTAAAATACGGATGAAAGAAGCCGACGAAGCCGGGAAACGAATTGGCGTAACTTACAAGGTACTCGATAACCACGATGCCGAGTTGATGCCAACACTTAAATTGAGGCACGATATTATCCGGATCATCCGAAACTGGAATGCCGATGTGGTAATTACGCATCGACCGTATGATTACCATCCTGACCACAGAAATACGGCCATTGCCGTTCAGGATGCGGCCTTTCTGGTAACCGTACCCAATGTGGCTCCCGACGTTCCTGCACTAAAAGTAAACCCTGTATTTTTGTATTCCCACGATAATTTCAAAAAGCCCAATCCTTTTCAACCCGATATTGCCGTAGATATTTCGGGCGTATACGATAAAAAGGTTTATGGAATGGCAGCACACGAGTCGCAATTTTTCGAGTGGCTTCCCTGGCTAAACGGACAACTTAAAGATGTTCCTGATAACGAGCAGGACCGTCTGGAATGGCTGGGAAAAATGCGTTTAAATACGCCCTCTCCTGCCATGCGTAAGTCGCTGGAAAAATGGTACAATAGCGAAACGGCTGAAAAAGCATCGGCAGTGGAAGCCTTTGAAATCTGTGAATTCGGCCGGCATCCTTCTGATGACGACATACGAATGTTATTTCCGATGCTCGGGAAATAACCCAGAAATGAAAAAAGACTTAGAAACAGCTTAACCGTTCTGTTCCATTCTAATTTTGCATTTACCCGATTAAACGATTTCCAGGCAGGCAAGTCTAAACCCGATAAAACGACTTAGTGCAAAACTGAGAAGTATTAGATTTTATTCTTAATGACTATTCAACTTAAAAATATTCACTTATGAAAATGATCCCAACGTTTGTAATTGCTTTACTCTTTTCTTTAAGTCTAAAAGCACAGGAAACGAAAATTGAAAAAAGTAAATATCCACCACTTGTAACATTCACGGCAGAGCAGGATCATGCCAACATGATGGAGCAATTGGGAATAAAAGCTTTACGCCCGGGTCCGAGCGGTAACGAATCGGCACCCAACCATGCAAATTATGATGAATCGATAGCCAATCCCTGTCCTGAATTACCAGATGTTCTGACAACAAACGACGGAGAAAAAGTAACTACACCTGAAATGTGGTGGGATAAGCGCCGACCTGAAATAATAGAAGGTTTTGAGAAGGAAGTTTATGGCCGCCTGCCGCAAGATATTCCTGATGTAAAATGGGAGGTGGAAATTACCGATTACGAACGAATCGGATTCACCCCTGTTGTAGCCAAGAAAATTGTCGGGCATGTCGACAACAGTGAATACCCACTGATTAATGTCGACATCAATATGGTTCTTGTGGTGCCACAAAATGTAAAAGGTCCTGTGCCCGTTTTAATGATGTTCGGGCGTCCTTCATTACCCGCACCTGCCCAGCCGTCTGCCGAAGACATGGTAAAAATCAACAAAACATTTAAAGAAGTACTTATAAAAGATAATCCTGAACTGGAAGACGTTTTTAAACGTTACCCGGCATATGAGCCAATAGAACGCGATGATCCGTTTGCTGCTTTTATGCAGCGCCGTAACCAGGAACCCTCTCCTACCGAACGATTAATTGCCGCAGGCTGGGGATATTTAACCATTGATCCATCGAGCATTCAGGCCGACAACGGAGCAGGACTTACAAGGGGAATAATCGGATTGGTAAATAAGGGACAGCCTCGGAACCCGGAAGACTGGGGATCGCTTCGGGCATGGGCATGGGGTGCCGCCCGGGCATTGGACTATCTTGAAACAGATTCGATGGTGGATGCCAAAAAAGTGGGGATTGAAGGTGTATCGCGGTATGGAAAAGCGGCTTTGGTAACGCTTGCTTTCGAACCGCGTTTTGCTGTAGGTTTGATTGGCTCTTCTGGTAAAGGAGGTGCCGCTCTTCATCGAAGAGTTTTTGGTGAAGCGGTGGAAAGCCTTACCGGAACAGGTGAATATCACTGGATGGCCGGTAACTATTTAAAATATGGTGCTGAAGAGGCAACTTTTGGCCGCAAAACCGGCTGCGATCTAACGGTTGATTCGCATGAGTTGATCGCTCTGTGCGCTCCCCGACTAACCTTTATTAGCTATGGAATTCCGGAGCAGGGCGATGCCAAATGGCTCGATCAAAAGGGAAGTTACATGGCAACCATTGCGGCAGGTAGTGTATTTAAATTATTGGGAGCAAAAGACCTGGGCGTTTCAAACGACTATATGAAAGAGGAAATGCCTCCCGTATTAAAAGGATTACTTGACGGAGAACTCGCGTGGCGTCAACATGCAGGCGGCCATACCGATGCTCCAAACTTCGAAACTTTTATTCCCTGGGCCAGTAAGTTCCTCGGTTATGAAAAAGTTCCTGCAATGAGAAGATAATTTCCGATGTTGGGAAAGTAATCAAATCGAGCAAGACTGAAAGTCCGAAATTGTCTGTTTCAGTCTGTAAGAAACGACTCCTCACCCCCTTGTCATCCAGTACAGAAAAGCCTTCCGCCGACATTTTCTCTGAAATGGAAAAATGTCGGCGGAATTTCGTTATTTGCAGAAGGAGCGCGAATCACGATCACTTCAACTCCAAATCATTGTTAATTGATTTTCCACCACACACATTTCAAAGCACAAAAAAAGGATTTCGGCAAAGCCAAAATCCTTTTAATTCGTATAGTGTTTTACTATTAAACAAGCTCAACATTCACGGCGTTTTCGCCTTTTTTGCCCATTTCTTTGTTATACTTTACCTTGTCGTTCTCGGTAATTTCATCAATCAAACCGGTATGGTGAACAAAAATATCTTCACCTGTTTCGTTTGCTGTGATAAAACCATAACCTTTGTCGTTGTTAAAAAACTTTACTGTTCCTTCAATCATAATCGTAATCTTAAAAATTGTATTTATATATATTTGCTTGTTCGTTTATTAATTAACGAACGTATAAGCCATTCCTTTTTTTCCGGCGCGGCCGGTTCTTCCTATGCGGTGGATGTAACTATCCATTGTTTGCGGAAGCTGATAGTTGATAACATGTGTTACGCCATCCACATCGATACCACGGGCTGCCACATCGGTAGCTACCAATACACGTGTTTTACCCGACTTAAACAGTCGAATAGCTTTTGTGCGGTAGTTTTGCGATTTATTCCCGTGTATTACATCCGAATTGATGCCCACTTTGCGGAGCTGTTGACTTATTTTATCGACATTACGTTTTGTCTCGGCAAATAAAATTACCCTTTCAAAACCTTCGCCGTTCAATAAATTATAAAGCACCTCAAATTTATTCTCGTTTGCCCCAACCCTGATAATATCCTGCTCCACCGTATCGGCGGCATTATTTAAACTACTTATGTTTATCCGTACAGGGTTTTGAACGAATTGTTTAATGAGATTTTGCTGTGCTTTTTCGTAAGTAGCCGAAAATAACATGGTCTGCTTACGGTTCTTCATCAGCGCAATAATTTTCTTAATATCGTTAATGAATCCCATATCAAGCATGCGGTCGAACTCGTCGAGCACCAATATCGGAGTGTTTCCAAGGCGTAGTGCACCTCTCGAAGATAAATCATTTAAGCGGCCCGGAGTACCCACGATCAGGTTTTGTTTTCTCCGTGCTTTGCCCATGTCGGTGTTAACACTGGTTCCGCCGATAAAGCAGGCCGAAAACAGTTTGTGCCCCCTGGTTAACGATTTAAATTCATCTTCAACCTGCTGGGCAAGCTCCCGGGTTGGTACAACCACCAAACACGTGGTAGTATCATCGGCCAGCATTTTTTCGATTACCGGAATTAAAAAAGCGCCGGTTTTACCTGTTCCTGTGGCTGCAATACCAATCATGTTACGGCCCGCAATCAAATCGTTTATCGATTTTTGTTGTATTTCGGTTGGCTCTGTGTAGCCCTTCAGGCGTATATTGTTTTTTAAACTGTCGCTAAGCGGCATTTCGCTAAAGCTTTGTTCGGCTACAAAAGGAGCCGTTTCAACGCTTACAGCCTGTTTTACCAGTAAATTTGGGTTGATAGTAGAAACGGCTTTTTTTCGTGGAGCGCGATTTCTGCTAATGTTTTTATATCTGTTGTTATTCATGTTCTTTCATTTATTATCCGGCCTATCCGGACAATCGTTTTTGTATTCATTATTATTTTTGGAATATGCTTCAGAAGGAAGTATTAACGCCCTGGCGGTTGGTGCTGCTTAAACAATGGCTGCGGTGTTTTAATTTCCGCACATTGTACTGTCAATAAGGTGTTTTCTGAAACATTGTGGCCCAATAAACTTTTAAGAATATATAAAGGCCGGAGATTCAACATATTGCCATAGTTATACGTACGACAATTGTTTTTTATGCTGTATAATTTGTTAACCTGCTTTAATGCTTTGTAATAAAGGGAAACGGGTGATGGTAAGTGTGATAAATTTTTAATAATTCAACTAATTAATTTCTACAATTTCAATTTCAGAGAAATAAGTAAAATTGAAACGTCTTCAGAAAATTATTGTGAACAATTAAACCTGGAACGGATACTGTTGTGCCTTTTTAGTGGCAGAATATTTTACTAAACTATGAACTGCTGAATAAATATCAGCGCTGCAAAGCTACTCAAATAAAACTAACCACCAAATTAAAAAGCATTTAGCCTAAAAATAGCTGCTAAAATGCATCATTATTGGCATTTAATTGATAAAGCAACTACCAATGTTAATTATTTCGGCCCATCGAATATTGGTTTTGCGCTATTATATTTACATTTATTGCGCCAAAACTATAAACCGCTGAATACCTGCGGAAACAACATTTCGCCTTTTGAATAATTATATACGAAAGGTTGAAAATGGCAGCATAAACGATAAATTATGAAACTAAAACTTACACTAATTCTGCTATTTTGCGTCACCATTTCCTTTGCCCAAAAAGAAGTAATAGCAGAAGCGAATAAACTTATTGACTTAAAAAAATATGAATCGGCATATAAGCTGCTGGACAATGCCGATCCGAATAATGAAAAACCGGAAATTGCAATTGCCAAAACCAATCTGGTGTTGAACTACTATGTTACGACTAAAATGCACCAGATTTTTGCATTAAAAGACTTAACTCCGGGCGAGGAACTGGCAGCTATTCGCGGAAGTGAAGGTAATTTTTCCAACTACAAATTTTCGCCAAATACGGTATTGCCCGACCTGATTGAGAAATACCCCGGCAACTACGAGTTACAAAAAGAATTAGGGAATTTCTATCATGAGATTCATTTAAAATACGACGATAACTGGTTATTGCCGGATTCGGTTTTGGTTGACAAGTTCAAAAGCTATTACCTTACTGCCCATAAAAACGGAGTGTTTGATTCCTGGTCGGCTTATGGTATTGGTTATGCCTGTCTTATCAACCTCGACTATGAAGCATCTATTCCATTTTTTAAAAAATCGATCGAACTAAACAGCAAAGACCCATACAGCAATTACAATCTTGCCTATGCCTATTTATACACCGATCAAACTGAAAAAGGCATCGAAAGTGCAAAAAAAGCATTGGATTTGTATAACGATGCTGAAAATAAATCGAATGTGGCCAGAATGATTGCAGTAATGTACCTGGAGCTTGAGGATACGGTAAATGCCATGGAGTATTACAAAAAATCTGATGCCATTCAACCCGACAATTATTCCACTGTAAAAGCACTGCTTGAGTTGGAAATAGCACTGAATACGGAAGCCTACAGGGAGCGCACAAAGCAGTTGTTCTTAATAGCACCGGAAGCTCCAATAATTTATCAGGACCTGATGACATTCTACTGGAGTAATAATAAACCCGACGAGTTACTTCAATTCTTTTCAGATCAAACCAGCGACTATTCTGCCGATTATACCGTAAGCGGAAATTTAAAATTCTATACCGCTTTAGTTCAACACGACAAAAAAGATTTTAAGAATGCCAAATTGAATTTCCAGTTGGCAAAAGAAGCCTACGAAAAAGTATTTGCTGCTGATCATCAGGTGTTCAAAGTAATTGAATCGTATAACAATAAGTTGGCAAATTACGGTTCCTAAGCGTTTTATTTTTATTGCGGGATTTGTGCAGTGTGTTGTCGCTTTTTGTGAGTGAAGGTAAAGAATGCTATTCCATTCCGAATTGCGATCCGGTAAAATATTTCTATCTTATCGTGGCCTAAAACCTACAATTATGAAACATTTTACACTTGTCATTTTCTGCCTTGGTTTATCCACCTTACTTTTTGCCCAGTCGCCAAAATTAAAAACCAGTTTAAATGCCTACTCCTTTAATCACCTTCTTTCGGAAGGGCAAATTAACCTTGACGAGCTGCTGGAATTTTGTGCTGAAACCGGATTCGATGCGGTGGATTTAACCGCCTACTATTTCCCCGGCTACCCTGCCGTTCCCTCCGACGAGGTGCTTTACAGCGTTAAACGCAAAGCCCATCAACTGGGTCTGGAGATAAGTGGTACCGGAGTTCGTAACGATTTTACCAGTGGCGACCCGAAGGCACTGGCAGAAAACATTCAACTGGTGAAAAACTGGATAATTGCTGCCGAAAAACTGGGCGCACCGGTTCTGCGCATTTTCGCCGGGCAGTCGAACCCGGGGCAGTTCGAAAACCAGGAGATTTTTAATTCGATGATTACTGCCATTCGCGAATGTGTTGCGTTTGGTGCCGAGCATGGAGTAATCGTTGCCATCCAAAACCATTGGCAGTTCATAAAAACTTCGGATCATGTTCTACAACTATTTGAAGAGATTCATTCCGAATGGTTTGGGCTGGTTCTGGATGTGGGAAGTTATCGTTTGGGCGACCCCTACCAACAGATTGAAGCAAGCATACCCTACGCCGTAAACTGGCAGTTAAAAGAAGAGGTATATGTTAACGGCGAACCGGTAAAAACCGACCTTGAGCGGATTATGCGTCTCATTAAAGCATCGTCATATCGCGGATACGTTCCTATCGAAACACTGGGAGAAGGAGATTACAGGCAGAAAGTAAAAACCTTTTACCAGGAAGTTACCAACCAATTACACCTTGTAAACGGCCAGTAAGAAATAAAACGTCCCCCATTGAAGTCTTCCGGTTCCCGCTACCGTGCGAATCACCGCTACCGCGCGAATCCCTTCGCGTGGAATAATGTTACTTCTGTTTTT
>NZ_JBFHGM010000152.1:0-12165 GCF_041583095.1 Draconibacterium sp. | reverse complement strand
GCAGGTGTAAACTACATGCTGGCTATTTGGAAAACCGGAATTAACCTGGTTAAAACACAACTTACTGCGCTTTGGCAAACGTTAAAATTCGGAGGTAAATTAATCCAGGGCATTCTAACATTCGACCTGGACCTGATAAAAGAGTCGTTCAATAATGGAATCGAAACCATAAAAACCAAAACCATTGATAATGCCAAATCTGTTGGAGACGCATGGGCTACCGCATTTAACGAAACTGTCAATGGTAAAATCGAGCCGGTTAAACAGATCGTAGAAACCCAGGCTAATAATACCATATCCAATACGGTTAAAACGTCATCTGCAGGAACTGGCTATTCTGCCGATGATGGATTGGCGAAAAGCCTGAAAATTGCTACAGAAGCTAATAAGAAGTACAAAGATGTAGTACTGGAGAATGCCGATATAATCGACAAGGCAATTGAAGAGAGTGCAAAAAATCAAACCGCATCGCAAGCCAGGGCGGCAGCAGAGGCCATGCGCAACAGCGAACAGTTTACCAAGTTTGAACAACAGCAGATCCGGAAACGCGAAGAGCTGTATTTAAGTTGGGCACTTACCATCGGCCAAAGCTTTGGCCAGCTGATGGCCGATTCTGAAGCAACGTTTAAAGATTATCTGAAACAAACTATACTGATGGCCCTCGATGCCTTGCATCAATTCTTTTTAATCGAAAAGGCAAAAGCCATTATATCCGAGGTGGCAACCAAAGGACCGTTGGCATTAATTACTGCAGGCTTAAAAGTTGCAGCTATGGAAATGGCATACCAGGCCGTGCGTGGTGTAGTAGCTAATAATCTGTACACAGGTGGTTATACCGAACCGGGAGGCAAATACGAGCCTGCCGGTGTGGTACATAAAGGTGAATACGTGGTTAACCAGGACGGGGTAAATAATCCATCCGTTAAAAGAGTTCTGGATATCATCGAAACAGCACGCAGAAACGGAACCCTGTCATCTATGAACTTGCCGGCAGCTGTATCTGCAAACGCCGGTGGATCTTCCACGCAGGTGGTTGTTTTAGATGCCACCAACTTCGATAAAGCTGTCTCCAGGTTAGAAGGCCTCGAGATCCCATTATCATACAACAAATTCGAAAAACTAGAAAAAGAATACAAACGCCAGCAGCAAGGATCCGGCATCTAGTGTCCTTTCCTGCAGCAGCTGAATAAACAATATTGCAGTATGGCTTTAAACATTACAATACCAGGTGGAGCGGTGCAGTTACAAGGCACCGAAATTCGGGTTAAAATAAATACCGATACCGTACAGGGCGACCTTTACCGGGTGCTGCTAAAAATTACCAGCGAAGATGCCAAGCTCGACGGTATGCCGCAGATCCTCGAGAACATTCCCGATGCCAACGGCGATGCCTGGTTCGACATTTCCGGTTTTCTTTACCGGTATTTTGTACCCTCGTTTTCGTCAACCGGTGGAGTACTGGCCACCGAAAGAGACGATATCCCTGCACTCATTTCGCTCGATATTGGCGAAAGCTATGTCGATGCAAATTCCGTGCGCCAGGAAAACTGGTCGGGGCTTGCCGGAGCACAGTACCAGGTAACAATTCTGCAGGGCGGTTTAGCCGAGTTCGATAAAAATCTGTACACCGAGCAGACCACCAATTGGTACAACCAGTTTATTGTTGGAGGTAAATGGTTAAACACTTTACCATCCGGCGTTAAAATAGCACCTACTGCAGCAGCAAAACTCTGGTGTATGTCGTCGGCAGCGGTAGCACTGAATCTCACTTTTAAAGCCGATTACACACTACAGGATGGAACCACCGGTACCATTACGCAGGCCGTAACCGTTAATCCCGGAAGCATATACGAGTTTAATGTAGATCCGGCAACGCTGGGCCTCGATGTGGCCAGTGCAAACCCGGTAGTAAGTTATGAATGTTACCTCGAGAACACCGGTGTACGGGTAATCGAGAAATTCACTTTCAATATCGATTATACCTGGTACGAATACAATACGCAGGTGTTTGCTTTTAACCGTTACAGTGGGGTAGATCCTTACTGGTTTACCGGTAAAGTAAAAACCAACTTCCCGGCCGAGCATTCAACAGCACAGCGTACCGCACAAAACACCGATACAACCCGGCAGCGCACGCAGGTTATTTCTGCCAAATCCGGACGACGGAAGTGGATCGTTAACACCGGCCATAAATCGTGGGAAGAAATACAGGCGCTCGAGCATTTAATAATGAGTCGTCAGCTGTGGATCCTCGATGCGACCACCGGCTATGTTGTACCGGTAAACATCGAAAACAGCGAAGAAGCTTTGGGAAGTATCGACGATAACCTGCACGATTTCGAGATTGTATTAACGGAAGCCCACAACAACCGCTACTGATTATGGGAGTAACAAAGCGCGATCTGAAACGAATGTTTAAAGGCGATCATCGTATGTCGCTGCTTATCGATATGCTGGAACCGCAGCAACGCGGAGAGATCACCTGGGCCATTGGTGAAATACCCACCGGTGTTATCGATGGACAAAACAGAATATTCGAGCTGGCCAACGAACCTGTTGGAGGAGTGGCCCTGCACCTTTATCCAATGACGCGCTTTCTTCCTGATGATTTTACCCTGGACGGGACAACAATAACGCTGGCCGCTCATGTGGTACCTCCAGCTGATGATGAACGAATTTTAGCCGATTACCCATACTTAAAATTGTAACAATGAAACGAATAATTTTAATACTGCTATTGCTGGCACCGGTATTCACCTTTGCCCAAACCATGCGCTGGGAACGCATTAAACCAATCAGCGACCAGACAGAACTCCTCACACCTGACACTGCAGACTTTTTGCTGGTAGAAGATGCTACGGATGGCCTGCGTAAATCGCTAAAGATTATAACCCTGCCATTGTCGCAGGCGGCGCAAGATAGCATTGAAGCTTTGTGGAGTGTGATTGATGGTCTTTCTACCAGCTCTCATCCTGCACTTACAAAAACAGGCTCAGCCACATTCGGGCAATTAGATGTACTTAACCAAGTGTTGAACTTGGATAAGATTGATTTGGGGAATTCGGGGCACGTTGCAGGGGTTTTGCTCGATGCTAATATTTCAAGTGCTGCAACATGGAATGCCAAGCAAGACGCAATAACGGCAGGTAACCAATTGTCATTTTCAGGTAATACGTTAAACGTTTTAGACGGTTCAGGGAGTGGTTTAGATGCTGATTTATTACGCGGAATAACGCCAAGCGGATTTGATAGGGTAACAAAATATGACGGTGTAGAAAATTCCGTATCGGCAAACGATATGACACAGAACGGGACATATTTCGCAACGGATAACGCCTATACAACTACTTCATTTACCGATTTACCTTTTACAGTTGGAAGCGGCGGTTTCACTCTTTACAATATGAGAATTGGAACAGCTTACAATTTTCAAATGACGCGAAAATATGGGGCAAATTTAGATTTTTACATACGATCTTCATATTATTCAGGGGGCAAAGTTTACGAATCTTGGAAAAAACTATGGGACGAAAGTAATTTAACAAGTTTGTCACAACTAATTAATAATGTTGGTTTTATTACATCAGAAACAGACCCAACGGTTAATAATTCTATTATAACGTTACAACGAAACGGTGTTGATATTGGGAATTTTAATCTAAATCAATCGATTAATGAAACATTTAATTTTATTGATAATAACACAACATATACAAGTAGCGATTTTAACCACAATAGTTTAACAAATACTCATAACTTAACTACAGACATTGACCACGATCAATTAACAAATTTCCTACAGTCAGAGCATTTTACGCAGTCTGAAATTAGTATTACTAAAAATCAGATATCAGATTTTGGAGATTATTTATCGCGTTCAGGCGGTTCTATGTTAAACACAAATTTAGTGACAAACTTAAACGCTAACTATCTAAAAGGGTTTAGTACAGGTAGTGGCGATTATACTAATAGTTTTATACCGGTTGTTAAAGTAGATGGCGGCGGTGAAGTTGGCAGATACTTTGATTTTCACGATAATACTACAACTTTTGTTGATTATGATGTGCGTTTTTTTGTAAATGGGGGGGCCTCTAATGGCGCCGGGAGTTTAACAATCCATTCTTTAAACACATCTGTTACGGGGAATTTTACGGCGACCAATTTATCAGGAACAAACACAGGCGACCAGGTAGCCAGCGATTTTAACCACGACAGTTTAATAAATACTCATAACTTAACTACAGACATTGACCACGATCAATTAACAAATTTCCTACAGTCAGAGCATTTTACTCAGTCTGAAATTAGTATTACTAAAAATCAAATATCAGATTTTGGAGATTATCTATCGCGCTCAGGCGGTTCTATGTTAAACACAAATTTAGTGACAAACTTAAACGCTAACTATTTGAACGGCAAGTCAAATGCTGATTTTGATAGAGTAACAATATTTTCAGGTGCTGAAAGTTCTTTTTCTGCAAATGATATGACCAAAAACGGGACATATTTAGCAACGGATAACGCCTATACAACTACTTCATTTACTGATTTACCTTTTACCGTTGGAAGTGGGGGGTTTGGTCTTTACAATATCAATTATGGAACAAATTATAACATGCAATTAACTACAAAGTATGGAAATGGTAGCATGTTTCGGCGAAATTCATACTATTCAGGCGGCAAATATTATGGACAATGGAAAGAAATTTGGGATTCGGGAAACCTTAATTTGTTTGACGGAACCGAAGATATAGACTTAAACACTGCTGAAGTCAATATAGAAGCCTACAACGCAACCACCTGGAATGGCTCACGAAAAGCGGTAACGCAGGACGCCATGCGCGATAAAATAGAAACTTTTGGAAGTATAGCGACTAAAGGCTATTGGATTGGCACACAAGCCGCTTATGATGCTTTGGGAACATACGATAGCAACACAATTTATTTCATAGAGGATTAATGAAAAACTTATTAGTGGGAATACTACTGCTCCCATTCTTCGCAGTAGGGCAAATAAACGACACCTGGGATGCCGTAAAAGTTGGCACAACCGACATGGGTAAAATTTATGTGGGTAGTACTTTGGTTTGGCAGAAAGCTTCAGGATGTACCTCTCCGTCAGTGAAGGGCGTTCAATATTTTACCCAAACCGTTACAGCAGCTTCAGACAGGACTGTAGGAGTTGGAGGTGCATCAGCTGGTGATTTAGCAATTGTTTTTGCCATATCGAACCCAAATGTTATCGTGTCTGCAAATACATCCGGATTCACTTTAGAAGGAAGTACAAGCACAGGTGAGGATGCAAGAATAAAAGTGTTTTCAAAAGTTTTAGATGCAACTGATATATCAAACGGCAGCGTAAGTTTCCATTACGATAGAGCAAGCAGAATCGCCTTGGTAAATCTTATAGTTGAAAACTATTCAGGTACTGGCAATGTAGGGGTTTCATACAACACAGGCACAAGTATATCATTTTATAATTCATTAGCCGTAGATAATGCAGCCTTGCTTGTTGGTGCTTGTGCAATTGGTATAGGAGAAGATCCAGCATTTACGGGTACTGACTGGACTTCTCAGCATAACCAGACCTATTCAACGCTTAGTTTTAGAGTCGTTGCGACAAATTCAAACACTACATGTAACGGAGAACTGCCATCAAACCAGTTCAATTGGAGCACATCTCAGGATGCAGTAACATTAATTTTAGAAGTAAATTAATATGAAAAAGTACATTTTAATCGCGGTAATCGCCCTGCTAGGCATGGCCACCGCACAAGCACAAACAACCGCTCAGGATTCAATTCAATTAGCAATTGAGGCCGAACAGCAAGCCTACAAAGATTCGGTTACGGCAGCGCTCGATTATCAGTATGCCACGCAAAAAATAACGCTGATGGCCGATAACCTTGTTATGCTTGACACCTTAAAATTCAGGCCGATTGTGATCGCTGATCAGAACAATGTTTATTACGCAACCATCGGGCAGTACGCCGTAGCATTCCAACAATTTCAAGGGCGTATGTGGAATAAACAGCGGGAAGAGGTTCGGTTGAACTTAATAAAAGGCTTACCTCCTGAAATAGCTTTCCGCGATGTAAAAACCGATGTAGCTGTTGATCCGTCCACAGTTAAGTAACAAACTCAATAACAACGCCACATGCTTAGCATCACCATCGACAATAAACCGCTGCTTACCGACAAGAATTTCAGCTGCAGAATTACAGCCAAAAACCCGTTTTTCATGTTCGATGAAATTCGCGGACCGCTGGCAACCGATATCAGCCTCCCGGTTGAAGGTAACCGACAGCAACTTAAAAACCCCAACCAGGTAACAAAACGTGCCACACAAAACGACCGTCATTTTGCCGGTGCAAAACTGTTGCACTTTGGTTTGCCATTGGTTACCGGCGATTTTGTTGTTACCGGAGCAAAAGGTTCTGTCGATGGTTGGATCCAAAACAATGTGGGGAAGCTTGGCGAAGAGCTCCGCGAAAAGAACCTCACAGAGCTCGACTTTGGTGCTGATCAGAATTTTGTAAATAAAACTACATTCGATCCCGATAGCGACGAATGGTGTACCATCCGGTTAATGAATCGCGGCTTTTGGAAAGATAAAGGCCGAATGGTTGAAGGAGCCGATGGGGCCGACGTTGAAGAGCTTACCAATAAGTTCGAAGCTGCAGCCGGCTTTTTCGTTAACCAAAACGATACTGGTGGCGTATTAACTTCGGCCGATACCAATGGTGTGGCCGTGGTTTCACCATTTCCGTTTTTGCACCGGCTTATCGATACGCTGCTCCGGAAGAATGGTTTTTATATTTCAGATAATTTCCTGAAGCTCGATGCCGATCTGAAAACATTGTGTCTGTATCATAACTATAATATCCTGAAAGACACTTCTACACTGGAAGAGCAGGGATTCAACCTGTTTAATTTTTATACCGGCGCTTTTCAGTTCCAGGAACTCAATGCTATTGCTGCATCCACATGGGATTTGGCCGCTTTTAATATTCACGATCTGTTACCTGGTATCGATGTAAAAAAGTTGCTGCTTTCATCACAGAATAATTTCAATACCTTCTTTTGGTTTAATAATAACCGCACCGTTCAGATCATCGATCGCGAAGCTGTTTTAAAAGGAGATCCTTTCGATCTTTCGAAATACCGGGTAAGCGAGTGGCGTGTTGGCGAACGTAAGGATGTAACCTTGAAATTCAGTTGGGAGCATGATAATAACGATTCGGCTTTCAACGAACTTTGGGAGGAGCTGGATGATAAACGTCATAAGATCCTGGATTCAGTTAATTCGTATTCCGACTTAAAAAGCGTATTGCTTCCAAAAGAAGAGGGCGATATTCGCCTGGTGATTAACGAGAACACCTATTACGAATACGGGTGGTTTACCATTAGCGAAGTTACCAACGGGGCAGTAGATAGCGAGGCAGTTGTTAAAGCATGGAAACCTGTATCTATTGGGCTTCAAAACTATTTTTTTAACGATGGCGACAAGGACCAGGAAGAAATAAAAAGCTCCTTTTCAACCTTACGTATGGCTGCTGAAGGTTATCCGGTAGCTTATCAGAATGGCAATTCAAAAGCATTTTCGAGTGTGCGCGAAGAGTTCTCTCCACGCCTGCTATTTTACAAGGGTAATAATAACGGTGGCGATGAAAGTCCGTCCGGGAAGAAATTTGACTGGAAAGGTGATACCGGTTTTGTGTATAATCGTTACCGCTTAACAGCTCCTTTCCTGGCAGGTTGTTTACCCATCGAGGCCGACTTTCGTTTCCCGCCGCGGATCCTTCACTATGTAATGAATAACATCTATCAGAAAATGAAAGACAGCGAGTGCGAATTCCTTATCGAACAGATCGATGCTGATCCCGGTCCGGAGGAAGAAACACTTGTGCAAATTCAGGCATACAAAGTTGAAGATAACTTTTGGGCATTTAATCCTGGTGTTGTTCCTGGAGGCGGTGATGGAACAGAACAAAGCCTGATTCCGAAATTTGTAGGAGTAAACCGATACGGTAAACCATACCTGGTAGATGAAACCGGTAACTTTAAAACCACCTCGGTATTTGGCGATATCTCCACGGCCGATTATGCCCATCATTGTTGTATTGATTACGACGCTGCCAGTAAACAGCTTTTTGTTGGTGGCAACTATGGCTATGTGCACATCTACGATTTAAGCAATGGAATAAGAATGCAAAGTGTGAGGGTTATGGCCACAAGCGAAAGCATTTCGGGCATTAGGGTTACCAACGGCAAAGTAATGGCAGGTATAAATAACCAACGGACATATAAGTGGTTTAATCAGGATGATTTCGACAACTATTCGGCTGCAGTAATAAGCGGCGTGGTTAATGGCAATAATGGGCAGGTAGGATATACGATCCGCGATTTCGAATACTACAACGGCTATTACTACATGTGCTCGAAAGTGGGTGAAATTACCCGATCAACCGATTTGCTTTTTGATAATAACGAGATCCTTGATATTGATGTAGACTTCACGCGAATGGTACAAACCGATTCCAGGCTGTACGCTTTTGCTGTGGAAGATCGCCAGGTTACTGCGCTGAAAACCGATCCAACCAACTGGAGTGATTTCGACTACAGTAACGATGTTGGAACCCGCCATCCGCAAACGTTGGAAGCACTGGCAAATGGCGATGATGTGATTTGTTTGCTTGATGGTTATACAAACAGCGTAATGATTTTAACCGGTGGCCCAACAACACAAACACGGATTGGAATTGGTGGCTATGCCGTGGGAGCCGCAAAAGCCGGTGCCGATGTCTTTCTGGCAAGCGGATCGTTAAATTATAGCTCCGGATATCTGTGGAAACTTAATGGTGTAGTTTCAGAATATCAGTTCCCATTACCCGATTGTATTAGCATTTATGGGTACTGATCTGTCCTTTTGAGATCATCATCCGGGAGCCATATTTGAAATAAAACTTTCGGATGATGATAAATTCTCTCTTGCAATTCGCTACCACTGCCATTGACCAGGCAAAAAACACACTGCAAAATACTGCAGTAGCAATTGGCGCGCCAATCACCGGGAGCGCTATTGGTATTTTCTTCCGCGAAATTATTCCTGTATTAACTGTGGCCTCTCTGATTACCGGTATTGTGCTGGGTATTCTTTCATATCGTTTGAAACGCAAATATTATCAAAATAATGAGCAGAGAAAACATTAAAGTTTGTGTTCACTGCAGTGCAACCAGGAAAGGATCCCGTCTCACTTTCGAGCAGTGCAAAAAAATGCACATCGAAAAAAACGGATGGAAGGATATCGGGTATAACTTCTATATCGAGATTGATGGGTCAATACATATTGGCCGGCCGATGGGTGCCCAGCTGGCCCATGCCAAAGGGCACAATACCGGGTTCATTGCGATCTGTTACGAAGGTGGTCTCAATGCCAGTGGCTTACCTGTAGACACTCGCACCGATCAGCAAAAGCAGGCGTTAATTTCTCTGCGGAACTTTATAGAGCGGGTTTATGATGTTACCGAATGGTTTGGCCATCGTGACCTAAGCCCGGATGTAAACCACGACGGAGTGATCACTCCGGATGAATGGCTGAAAGCCTGTCCATGTTTTGACGTTAAAGCCGAATTCGTATGATACTATTATTTGTTGCAGGTGTTTTTGTTGTGGCGATTACCGCTACTCTTATTCTTTCCTATAAGGATCTTAAACAAAAGCAGAAATGAAAATACCATGGAAAAGCATTACCATTTATTTGGCTGGTATTATAACCGGGTTCCTGGTATTAATCCGTGTAAAGAAACCGGATAAAGTTGTTACTGCAGAAACCTATGTGGAAGACCAGGAACAAAAGATCGGGAAGATAAAACAGAAAGGAGAGGGCAATGGACAGCAGGTTCAGCTTGATCAACAATTATCCCGGAAAGAAATACGAGCTGCCCGGAAAGCCGAAAGGAAGTCCCGGAAATCTAAATAAACGGTGTCCTTTTCCGGCCGGTAAAATCTAAAGAAATTGAGATCCAATTAGTAACGATATAGTTCAATCATTTAATTAAAGTGCTATGAGAAATTTATTTGCAAAGCTTTTAGTTTTCACACTATTTGTTGTGGTTGCAGGCACAATGCAAGGCATTGCCCAGCCGCAGGCGCTCGATGATCCGCCTCAATGTTTCATCCAGGACGGCACCGGAGTTGCCGAAATTGTTTTTACAGTTGACGATCTGCAGGGCGAAGAGCATTTATATGCATCGCTCAGTTCCGATCCGCAGTACGAGTTGGAAGATCCTCCGGCAATTGAAGAAGGAGAATCGTTAGCAGATTACGCAAAGCGGAATTGGAAGTGGCTGGCAACGGTGCTCATCTTACTACTTGAATTTATAGTAAGGCTAACACCCACGGAAAAAGACAATTCTATTCTGGCCCGGTTCCTTGGAATATTCGGAGCTATCGTACCCAATTTAAAGAAAGGAGGCGGGACACATACCCCGTCCACTTAACAATGTAAGCGAATCAGTTTTTTTCATAAGTTTAGGTTTGATTAGTTTTATTGAAAAGGCCCGGTGTTGACCGGGCCTTTTTTATGTTTTAAAATCCCTTTGGCGATGGGAAACTCTCTCGTACATGCGCCGATCGTTCGCCAAAGTGTTGCTTAATATATCGGTAGGTTGAAGTGATATCGGTATGGCCCAGCTGGTTCATCAGCTCAACAATGGTTGCTCCACTCTCCAAAAGCTTCCCGGCTCCGGTGTGTTTAAACGAGTACCACTTGTAACTTTTCGACAGATCAAGATCATCCCGGAAATTATTGAACCGGTTCCGGAGCGTGTTGGTTCCGATCTGTCTGGTACCTGGTCTTCCAAACGGACCAATCAAAAACAATTCCTTACCGAAGGTATGAATTCCGTGTTGCTGCAGCACCTCAAAAAGCTGGGTAGGGATGTCGATCACGCGCTCCTTCCGTTTCTTTGCAATGCTTCTAGGTATCAAAATGGTCCGGGCTCCGAAGTTAATATGCTTCACCTGCAGGTTTAATAATTCGTTACCAGGACGAACAAAACAAAAGTACTGCAGCAGTGCAGCTAAAAACAATTGCGGATCCTGTTCGCGCATAACCGGCAGGATCCTTTCCATATCATCATCTAGAAACGGCATTGCCGAGAAGTCTTCGTCCGTCTCCGGGATATCGATATCGTGTACCGGGTGATCCATAATTACATTCCTTCTCTCCAGGTACCCGAAAAACTTAGCCAGGGTAATCCGGTATTTTTCAACTGTGCGCCTGGCCAGCTGCCGGTCTTCTATCAGGTAATCGAAAAACTTAATGATTATGGTATTGTCGAAAGTAGACAGGTCGTTATCTACCAGTTTATTTTTTTCTAACCAGGCAATAAACTCCCTGATTTTGCCGCGGTAGCTTTCATAGGTCTTTTTGGCTTTCGACTTTTTAACGTGTAAGATATACTCCGAACCATAGAACCGCACGTTCTTGTTTGCTTTCCGCTTACGTCCGTATACCCGGGCAGCTTCATGGTACTCCAGTTCGTCCTCGTAAACTACCTGGTTTTTTATATCGTCGAGTGGAGTCCAGCCTTTATTCAGCTTTGCAGTGTAGATCCTGATCAGCTCTTCGGCTTTTGCGTACCGGGCTTTTTTGGTTTTTAACAGAGATAGATCTTCCTGGTAACGTTTCCGTTTCATCTTTCCGTCTTTAGGATCTCTGTATCCAAATTCAATCCACCACGATTTTGAGATGTCGCCACCGGCATCGTACAGGTAAGGGGTTCTAAAAAGTTTTTTTCTTCTCATATCCGTTAAAATTTCGCGTTCCCCAACGTGAAAAAATTAACCGACAATCGATGAAATACATGCTTTATTTACACTGACATACATTTAGCGTATGTAACTAACTGTAGTACAGTGGTGTTATAAAACATAGTGGAGCTGAGGGGAGTCGAACCCCTGTCCAAACGAGGAAGCTACAAGCTTTCTACATGTTTATCTCTGACTTAATTTTCGAATAGCAGCCGGATCAAAGCCACCAACTACTACCTTATCTCTTTTAATTTCGCAAAAACGCCAGAGCTTCGTTTATGCTAGCTTCGATTTACTTGCACCGCCTGATCGGACCGCTTCAAAGCATTAGCATCCGGGCGATGTCT
>NZ_JBFHGM010000151.1:0-12224 GCF_041583095.1 Draconibacterium sp. | reverse complement strand
GGAATAATCCGACACCTTTTAAACCCTTGGATTTCAATTTATTTCTACGATCGATGTAAGTATTTTTGTCAAACATATTGTGCAGTTTTATAAAAATTTCACGAAGATACTGTTTCTGTAATTATTTAGAATGTATTAAGATTTAATAGAAGTTAAAGATAGCGCTTCGTGTTCAGAATTGAACTGACTGTTGTCAGCACCAAGAACAACAACCAATCAAAACCCAGACATTCTGATAGTTATAATTGGCACAAATGCGGTTAATATTCATAAAAATTGAAAGTGCAGTATAATCTCACACCAAAATCATGGGCAAAAACATAACATGATTACCAGAATTAGCGTAATCTAGAATGTAACAAAGCTTGGAAATTATGGGAAATTCATTGATGAACTATCTGAACAGCCGCCTGAAAGAGGCAAAAGCTCGTGAATATGGCAACATGAATGAGGCCGGACCGGTGATTACCATATCTCGCGAAGTGGGTTGTAATGGTCTGGTTTTAGCACGGCTAATAGCTGAACGACTCAATAAAAACCTCGCAAAAGGCTCGTGGAATGTACTGAGTAAGGAAATATTTTATGAAAGCGCCAGGGAGTTGGATCTGGATCCGGAGATGGTACGGCAAACCTTTAAAAAGACCGATCGCTATGTTTTTGAAGAGATTTTAAAAGCCTTTCGTGATAAGCGCTACAAAAGTGAAGAGCGGATTATAAAAACGGTTAAAGAAGTGGTTCGAACGCTTGCAATTGACGGACATTGTATAATTGTGGGACGCGCCAGCCATATTATTGCCAGCGATATTAAAAATGCCTTACACATCAGGTTAACGGCACCGCTTGGGTACCGGATAAATACCATTATGACGAATAATAAACTCAACCGGAACGAGGCAATTGCTTTTATCGAAAAGGTTGAGAAAGAGCGGGCAACATTTCGAAAGGCTTTAAAAGAAAACAACCTTCATGAAGATGTATTTGATATTACAATTAACCGCGGATCATTTACGAATGAACAGGCAGTTGACCTGATTGAATTTGCGGTAGAGAAAAAAGGCATTTTGCATGAATTCAGCCCAAGGATAGAGTTTCATTGACCAATAGATATTTCCCATAAAAAACGGGTAAGATCAAGTTGGTCTTACCCGTTTTTTCTAAAAGTCCAATAAAAATTAGTAGCAAAATCTGCTTCAAAATTTATTGACTCACCCTGATTGTGCCTTCGACACAATCGTCCCTCTCTTCTTGAAGAAAGGGAATGAGGGAGAGTTCGCTGAAAGTTTGCACTTTTTCCATCACTGTTGGTGATTCACGGGAATCATGATTTATTAATTTATCCCGTAATTTTATCGGGTAAACCTTTTACATTTACCGGTTTTTCAGCATCCGTTTTGGGCTCAAACATATCGTTTGGCGTTAATTCGCACTCCTCCAGCATTTGAAGACAATACTCCAGTTCGCCAAGGTTTTTGGTTACGTTGTTTGTTCCGAATGAGAACTTTACACCGGCTTCTTTAGCCATTTTTATCATTTCTGCATTTGGTGTTTTATAACGGGCATTTATTTCCAATGCAATTCCGTTATCAGCCAGAACTTTTACCACACGTTGCATGCGTTCTTTTGTCCAAAGCTGTTGGTATTCCGGCATCAGTTCATTGGGTAAAACTGTTGGATTCACATAAATATCAACCGGTTCCTGCGAAAAAATGGCTTCAATCTTTTCTACCAGGTCGTCCATAAACTGCTGCTTATCGTCCACCCACACTTCTTCCGGAATCCAAATACGGTTACGTCGTCCCTTCCTATCGGTAAAAGTCATGGCATCGGTAAAAATATAATCAAATTTAGCCACTGCTTCCTCCGAAAACAGCGTGATCCATTCGCGTCCTTCAGCCTGCATACCTTTATACGTTGGGCTTCCTTTTACTTCATCCATGTACGCATACAACGATTCATCGTCGGTTACCGGGAAATGAAGGCCACAATTTGGCGCCACACCATAGTTAATACCTAAACGTTGCGAATTCTCCACCAAATCGTCGAGCGTTAAACCGCCTTTTAAGTGTACGTGGTAATCTACCAACGGAAAACCGGCAAACATCAGCTTGGTAACTTTTGCATCCCACTCTTCATCAACTTCCGGAGTTACCGGTTCTGCCTCAGGGAGTGCTTTTACCCGGATATTACGGTAATATGTTGTGCTGCCCGGATCATGTGCCTGTAAAGCAAAAGTTCCATGGCTTAATTTGGTATTTTCGCCACCATTCCACCGCCACGGATTTTCAGGCTCGATGTATTCATTCACCTTAACATCGTTCACAAAAACTTCAACAACATTTTCCACCACTTTAATACGCATGGTAAACCACTCGTTATCGCCAGCCAGCGGATAATAAACGTTGCGTACATTGTATATACTTCCGGTTTTTCGTCGCTCGGGAAATTTAACAGAGCCACGATACGAATTATTCACCTGAATTTCGTAGCCTTTTGACGGCCATCCTTCTTCCTGGTAATCGGTATGAATAAATACGCCCGAATTTGAATGTTCCTGCGCATTTATTTCGGCTTCAAATTCAAAGTTTTTAAAATCACCTTCATAAAACAGGTGAGACCGTTCTCCGGCACATTTTATCATTCCATCTTCAACACTAATACTTTCAGGGTTTTCGCCGGCTTTTTTCCAGCCATCCAGTGTTTCGCCATCAAAAATGGTCTGCCACTCTCCCACCGGAACTTTATTCTGGCAAGAGGTAAAAACGAATAAAATAATTAGAGGGAAAAATAACTTTCTCATGTTTATTGGTTTAGATTATTATTGGATTTTAAAACTAAAGAAAAAATCGTTAGCAGAATAAGGATTGACAATTTGTTTTAAAAATAAAGGCGTTTGTACCATTTGCACAAACGCCTTTATTTTTACTCGTCAGCCAGCGGAATCAACCGTGCTGAAAGATCCGGATCGGCCATATCGCTATCCAAGGGGAACATTGGGCGATGAATACGTTTATATCCCAGTCGTTCCAAATCCTGATCAACACCCCCCGGAGTAAGTGCCATCAGCCAACCGGCGCGCATATTGTAAAGCTCCGGAACCAGGTAACCAATTTTAACCACAACAATATCGGCTTCTCGCGGATACAGGCTCAAATCAGTAAAATCAGTTTCGTGGTGATAGGGCTTCCGTTTTTTAGTCACGATAACATCAACACTGCCAATATTAATAACCACTTCTGTTTCAGCATAACGATCGCCCTCTTTAATGGCTTCCACCCTGCCTGTTAATTCAAGTGGTCCGCAATAACGATCATCCACCAGGGCACCAACCATGCCGGTAACTGTTTCGCCTATACCGGCTTCAACGGCTTTGGCAACAAGATCGGGGCCGGGAATAGATGCATAAATTAACGATGGTCCGTTTTCCTTTTTGAATTCTTTCCGTTTCAGGATTTCGTTCAATGTCCAGGTAACATCTCCGGCACCACCGGCAGTAGGATTATCGCCCATATCGCTGATAATAAAGGGTTTTTCTTTAAAGGCAATTGCCCGGTCCAGACATTCATCCAGTGTAGCCACCGGAGCCACAAATTCAAACTGTTCGCGTACATCCCAAAAGGCCTGCGCCAGTTCTTCGGCCGATTTTGTTACTGCTTCTTCATCGTCGCCATACGCCATAACCACCGCACGATTGCGGGGCTCGTCGGCCCATGCATAGCCCACCCAGATAGCTGCGTCAATTACACCTTCGCGCGCTGCTGCCGGGGCAACTTTAGCATAAAGGCTTTTGCCCGGTTCGATGCGGGTACTTGTCTTTTCGCCGGGTAATAATATCGGTACAGGAATCCATGCTTTGTATTTTGGTTTGCCCAAACCGCTCTCCAAACGGTCGAGCAAATTGGTTAACGCACGTTTTTTCGATTCAATAGCATCTTCGTGTGGCGCCATGCGGTAACAGGTAATCATATCGCTGTAATGCGCCAATCGTTCTGTTACATTTCCGTGCAAATCCATCGATGTAGAAATAAGCACATCATCACCAATTACTTTACGAATACGTTCGATAAAATCGCCTTCCGGATCATCCAAACCAACAACACTCATTGCGCCGTGAATATCAAAAAACAATCCATCGTAAGGCATATTTTCTTTTAAGCGGTCCAGGGTTTCACCCACCAGCGTTTCGTAGGCCTCGCGGGTTACAATACCTCCGGGCAGCGCATGGCCACGCAAAGTCGGGAACCACTCGGCCCGCTGTCGCGTGGCTGCCGTATCGTCCATAAACGGGTAATAACTGAATATCTCGTCTCCGCGGCGTGCATGAAAGGCCTCAATACCCGACTGTGCAGGCGAAAAGGTGCTCGATTCAATGGCCAAACCGGCAATGGCAACGCGCGGAAGTTTGTTCTCCTTTTTTTTCTCTTTGCAGCCAAAAGTAAACACCACGGCGGCAATCAATAATCCGAAAAAAATTCGTCTCATATCTTTCTAAAATTTTTAAATAACAATACAATAAAAGCAAATTTACGCAGAATTGCAGGAATGCAAATGAGATTATTCAGAATTTTTAGGAAGCGGGTTTTCCGGAAGAAACAGAAATCTGCTCAATTATATTTTTTGTGGTTTACATTTCTATTTTGAATTTGTCTATTTTTACTGCATCTATTTGTAATAAATGAAAACAGACATCAAAATACAATCGAACAAAACGGTAAATGACGACCGGAAGAAGATGCTCCTGTTTTTATACATATTTTCCGAGCTATAAAATTTTCATTTCATATCGCCCCCATATTTTAATTCAATAACTATTCATTTGATCGTTCTTTTTTGAAATGGAAACGTATTATAACTGGCTGAATCAGCTGGTTAACAATAATAAGTCTGCTTTTTCGGAGTGGACAAACCTTAAATGGTTAAACAGCTATGCTGCCCATGAAGCGCAGGAGAAGAAAGTTGTTTTACTGGAGAAAGCGGAAAATATTTTATTTAAAGGTACCAAGCCGTATTACAAACAAATATCAAACGGATGCAAACTTTGCGGCCTTGGGCAATGGAGCTGTTTGTTTATAACCGGCAAATGTAACGCCTCGTGTTTTTACTGCCCGGCATCGCAGCAGGAAGACCATTTGCCCACCACCCAAAACCTGAGTTTTGCCGATCCGGCGGAATTTGCCGAATACGTAGATCATTTCCGGTTTAAAGGCGTGAGTTTTAGCGGTGGTGAACCCTTGCTGCAGTTCGACCGCACATTGAGTTACCTGAAACAGGTGCGACGAAAATGTAATCCGGACACCTATATCTGGATGTATACCAACGGAATTCTGGCCGAAACGCAAAAGTTCAGAAAACTGGCGGCAGCCGGGATTAACGAAGTTCGTTTTGATATTGGTGCCACGGCATTCCGGCTCGATAAAATTGCAGCGGCAAAAGGTATCATCCCGGTAATCACCATCGAAATTCCGGCAGTTCCCGAAGAATTGGAGCGTTTAAAAAAGCTCCTGCCCGAAATGGTAAAAGCAGGTGTTTCGAACCTGAATTTGCACCAGCTGCGCCTTACGCAACACAACGTAAAACAATTGGCTAAACACAACTACACCTATATTCATGCTGAGCAGCCTGTGGTTTTAGAGTCGGAACTGGCAGCATTGGAACTCATTGCTTATGCCCACGAGCATTCCATCGACATTGGCATAAACTACTGTTCGTTTCATTTTAAAAACCGCTTTCAGAAAGCAGGATTTCGCAACAAGGTAGCTACTGCATTGGCCAACGATGAAGATGTGCTAACACAAAACGGTTATATCCGGCGCTATAACGGCACAGGAATTGGCTACGAATCGATACGTATTTTTGATGTGAAACCCGATGGATTGGCGGTTCAGGAATTTCAGCTGAAGAACAAAACCTACTATTATTCACGCCAGGCGGTGATGAATACGGTAGCAATTGATTCAACAATGAAAGACAAAATAGACAGGCTGCTTGCTGCCGAACCGACGGATATACCTGACGATCCTTTGCTGTTTAGAATCTGGCAACTGGAATATATTGAGTCGGGGTTGCGGGAGTATTAAAAAATTCAGATTCCCGATAATTACCTGTAGTGATTAAAATGTACCTATCGACAGCATTCCAAAAATTCGCAAGATTATAAGGCGCATACAACGGTTGTACTTTGAATAGCTTACTGATTGCGCCTTTGATTTATTTTCTCGTCAACCCCGGGTTTCCCCCGGGGTTAGTCACATTTTATCCCTTCGGGATATTGAACTGAATTACAAAGTTAAGACGAGCTTATTGACCTGCAATGTCGCAATTGCAAGTTTTTATGACGCTGAAAGCGTTGAATATGAATAACCCGGTGCATAGCGCCGGGCTAAAATGACCAAAAGAAAATCGTCCGAAAAAATAAGCCGTTCGAAGCCAGGTGGTTCTACCGGACGAAACCCGAACAACACAATACATATAAAATGATGTAAACTTTCAGAGAAAATGGCACCCCTTTGGATGCCATTTTCATGAATGTGCCCGAATTCGTTTATTCCGACTCGGTTACTACACTGTCCACTTCCTTTTTGTTACGTCCCTGGCGAATAGCCAGTAAATCGTTATAGCGTTTAATTTTTTCGTTCATTACAATCACAAAATTTTCCATTTCGGGAGTTGCCATTCCAATAGATATAAACGAATTCACCAGGTTTATAATTTCGCGGTACAGCGGATCCATTTTTATACGTACTGCCTTAACATTTCCGCTCGATTTGTACCCCGATTCCACATCGCGCTCGTTTTGCAAGGCCTCGAAAGAACTTTGCTGCGTTTTATATATCGGCACCCACGGGCTAAGTTTTACCCGTTGTACATGCTCCTCGTTTTTTTGTTTTTCCAGATCCTGAATCAGATTTTTGGTATCGCCCGATTCGGCCACATAGGTTTTTCTTCTGAAATCGCCATAAACATCAAAAACACGACGCAATACTTTGGCGCTCTCCACTTCTTCGGGTATAGGGCTAAGCAGATGGGCATTAATCATTAAGTCCATGGCTTTCCAGGTATTGCCCCTGTCGGTATCGGCAGCCTGCACTTTTTCGGTTAAAATACTTCCCTGGTCAACATTGCTAACGGTGTCGAGTTCGGTATAAAGTTCTTCAAAACCGGCCAACACTTTGTCGGTTTTAGTGTTCGATGGAATAACACCGGGCAACAAACTTTTCAGTTCGAAAATAAGGTTAAAATATTCGCTGTTGCGCAAGTCGGTTAAGGATACATGATTAACGGTACTCATAGTAATGTTATTAAAGGTTAATAATTAAAATAGTGATGTTTGAATTGTTTTTTAATTGATTTTTATTTTGTGTGTTATCTCTGACCGGATTGATTAATGAAATACAAAAATAAAACATATGATTACTTAAGTCAACCCCCACAAACATGTTGTATGACATTATATACCTGAACATGAGTAACATGATTACAGCTGAGTAATGTTAGTTCAGCCAATACTGCCAGCATTTTACAAGGCTGCAAAGTAAGTTCGGCATGGGCTGAAAAGCTTTTTCTCGATTGAAAAGGTAACTCAGCCGCGGCTGATAACGGATTACACGAATGAAATGGCTTGGCAGATGATACGGAAGATACATTACAGCTATGAAATGTGCTTTCAGCCCTGGCTGCTTTTATTTTACACGCGTGAAAAATGGTTTCCGGCGCGACGGATTTTATTTTACAAAGCTGCGGGAACAAAACATCTCAGTTAGTTAGGCAATGACAAAAAAACAAGGATTCCATCTCTGTAAAAAGATGGAATCCCTGTCGGATTATTGCTCATCTCCCCCTTGGAGTTCTTTGCTGCACCCCTTGTATTTTTTATCGGAACACTTTGTTAAAGTGTTATTCTTATTTCTTTAATTCATTTGCTGTATAAATGGATGTCCATCAGTAAGTGTTGGTTCCTATGTTTTAGGCCTTCTGAAGAACAAGACCAATATTTTTTCTATTCAACATTTATTGCTTGCTATATACGACTTCTGCCAGATATTACTTCTCGAACCTATCCTGCGGATTATGCGCTTTAAAGCTAATAGCCGAAATAACCAGTATAATTGCGAGCAAGGCATAAATGGCATACGAATAGCTGCCCAGGTGCGAATGCGATAAGCTAAAAAAGATTGGTCCCAGTGCGCTAAAGAAAACAATAATGGCCATAACAAAGCCAGTGATTTTCCCCAGATGTTCGCGGCCGTAAAAACGTGGCCAGGTAACACTTAACAGCACATTATACATGCCGCTTGGGATAGCGCTGCCAATTATAAAAGTGTAGTAATAAAAGCCGGTGTTAATATTTGCCAATGCAATTAAAGCCACTACCATTCCGGCCAGCATAAAGTAGAGCAGGTACTGAAGTTTTATGCGGTCGCTAATCCATCCGCCCAAAAAAGCAAGTACCACCGAAATCATCGACATGGGAATAAACACCGAAAGTGCGTGCTCTTTGTCGATGCCGGCCTCGCCAAAAACCGAAACCAGGTGAAATACATAACCCGTAATAAACATGGCATAAATGGCCGAGGGTAATACGAATAACCAAAAAGTCAATCCGCTACGTGCCTCCTTAAGCGTAAATTGTTTAAACGGTTTAATGATTACATCGCGTTCTTTGTTGCCGTGTTTCTCCCCGTCGGGAATTTGATCACAATCTTCAGGATTATCGCGAAAGAAAATAAATACAAACAGAAAGAACCCAACGCCAATTCCAAGTGCCATCAGTAACCAGGCCCAGCGCCACGAAGTTTCAACAATTAACAAATCGAAGCTTAGCGGAGCGATGGAAAATCCGAGTGATACAAATACCGAGGAAATACCGTTTACCAGCCCCCTGCGGGCAATAAACCATTTCATCAGCATATTTCTCGACACCATGGTAATAACGCCCTGTCCCGAGAAACGCAACATAAAAAAGAATACGATACACGTAGCGACTGACACGCCAACATAACTATTTGAACTTTGCGGAACGATAGCTTTTATAATGCGGTCGGACTGGCTGAACAGAACCAATACAAAACCCAGCATAAGTGCTGCAGCCATACCCACCCAACGCGTGCCGTATTTGTCGTACAGTTTCCCTGCATAGGTTAGGATAAACGAACTGGCAATGGTGCCAAACATATAGGCGGTGCTGATCTGGTCGCGACTAATGCCAATGCTATCGATCAGGTAATCGGTAAATGTAGAAACACCTGTTGTTTGTCCGGGGGCACTGCACAACACTCCAACGGTGGCAGCAAATAAAATTACCCAGCCATAAAAGAACGGCACTTTTGATGGATTGAACGGGAAGTTGTTGTATTTCTGTTTGAGCTCCATTGCTGCAAAGCTACTTATTGTTTAACAACCTTTTATATGATCTGCGGGCATTGATTAGAATGGTAATGATTTGTTATTGGAGTTTGAGGGACTGAGGGACTGAGGGATTGAGGGATTGAGGGATTGCGAAATTGTAAAATAGTCTCGTGACTCGCTGACTCGGCAACCTGCAACCTGCAACAGATCTCTCCTCGTTCCTCGTCGAGATGACAGCTTCCCTCAACTTTTCCTTGAACAAATTACTCCAGCAAATACAAATACTTCGCAATTCCGGATGTTATAGCCCACGAATCAAACTCATAATTGTGCCCGGTGGTAACAATTACTGTATTTAGCGTTGGGAAAATATAAATAAACTGACTGCCAAATCCGTTGGCCCAAATACAGGGATACTCCTCTTCTGCTGATTCTAGCGAGATATTCCACCACTGGTAAGCATAGTCATCGCCCGGAATATGTGTGCGCGTTTTAAAACTGGTCGACTGTTTTATCCATTCTTTAGAAACAACTTGCTGGCCGTTGAACTCACCTTTATTCAGCACCAGCATTCCGATTTTTGCCAATTCGCGCGGCGTTATTTCAAGCGATCCGGCCATACACGGATATCCGTTTTGTTTACCGATTTCCCAGTTGTAATTTGTTATATGCAAAGGTTCGAACAAATATTCCTTTGCAAACTCATCGGCAAACAAACCTGTTTTCTTTTTGATAATGCCGCCCAGCAACTCTGTATTTCCACCATCGTACTGAAATTTGGTTCCCGGCTCGTTATTTAATTCGCGCGATAAAATTGTTGCAATGCGATCGTTACTTAAATAAAGCTCTTCATCGTTTGGTGTCAAGCCCGAAGTCATGGTAAGCAAATGTTCCGGCGTGATTCGCTTGTCAAAAACCGGCGCATCCAGAATTGTTGCAACCGGTTCATTTAAATCGGTGATAAATCCTTTGTCCATTGCAATTCCAATTAGCAACGATGTAATACTTTTTGTTGTTGATTCAGCCTGGTGAAGTGTATTTTGCCCGTAACCATAAAAGTATTCCTCGCAGATCAGTTGATTATTTCTGATCAGCAAAAAAGAGTTGAGACGGCCATAATCGCCGTTTACAATTTGCGGTAATAGTGAATAGATAAAAAGCGAATCGCCTTCATTTCTACGATGATAGGCAGGTAAAAGATCATCAAGCTGTTTAGGGGTTTGGCAGTGATATTTATAATCACTGTTGTGGCAACCTGGTAGTGCATCGGTTAGAAATCGTGCTACTTCATCGTTTTGCACAAGCAACACTGAATCAAAAGGTTCTCCTTCGCAGGCAAAACCTCCACGAATTGTATTTCCTGTACATTCTCCCAAATAGGTGCAATTCCAGTTGGGTACAAAAAAGCGAATGGAATTACCGCTAATCCTTAAACTGTCGATTTGAAAACCCGAATCGTAAAAACCGTTATTTGTCCAGTAACCTTTTGCAAAAGAGCTGTCGGGATCTATAACCTGTACATAGAATTTTTTATTGGGATCTTCGGGATGCGGGCCTTCCCAAAAGCCTGAAAAAGGATTATTGCCTTTATCGGCTGAACATGCAGCACAAAGCGAAACAAAAACAAATAAACGAGCAAAGCGAAACATGGCTGTAGAATTTTGTTTTATTCAAATTTAGCCCTGTTTTTGCTGGAAAACAAAATTGGTTGACGAACTACTAAAAAAGATATTTAAAAGACTTAAATCCTTCGAAAAGCGGTTGTGGAGCTTATTCATCTTCCTGACAAACCACCTCAAACTTGATCCCGTCAGGCGCTTTAAAGAATACAGCATAATAATTCTCGTGATACTCGGGATACAAACGGGGTGCACTGACAATATCAGCTTTTATTTCCAGCAATTTTGAATATACATGATCAACTTCTTTGCGCGATTCGGCTTTAAAAGCCAGATGATGCAAAGCTCCCGGCCGGCGGCGGTGAACAGCTTCATCTTTTAACGACTCGCGTGGAGAAGTAAGCGCAATACAAAGATTGGGATGCGAATATTCAACCACATGTTTATCGTGCGACGCAATATAAGCTGAAGTTTTCTTGGCCAGGGAAAAACCCAGTAAGGGCAAAAACTGATCGTAAAAAGAGACGATTTGTTCAAGGTCTTTAACCGTAATTTCAATGTGGTCGATTATGGGTTGCATTGTTTTTTATTTACAAAGATTACAATAAAACCTGAACCAAGGCAAAGACTTTTCATAAAAAAAGCCACCTGAAACCAGGCAGCTTTTTCACTTCTTAATCAGGCGATTATTTTCTTTCCTTATGAACTTCATGGTTATGTTCGTGCCCATGATCTTGTGTATGAGAAACAATTTCTTCGTATTCTTTTTCAGTGATCTTATCCGCTTTGTAGCCTTTCTTTTCAATGGCTGCAGCCAATTTTTCATCTGTATTCTTTCCGTCTTTGTATTCCACAAAAATGGTATTCGATGCATGATCAACTTTTAAATCTTTAACCCCTTTTTCAAACTTCAGGTATTCGGTAACTGTTTTCTCACAGTCGGCGCAATCCATGTTGCTTTTAAAGCAAACTACTTTGTTCTCCTTTTTCTGTGCAAATGTTTCGTTAGCGGTAAAACCGATAAACATCGCCATCGTCAATAATAAAATCAGGTTTTTCATCTTGTTTAAATTTTTATGCATCAAGCTTTTCGCTCTTTGCCGGTTTATTCATAATTCAAATTAAAACGTAATCCGAGGTAGATTTTTCGTCCCATTGTTGGCCCCCAAATATTGGTTGCGCTAAATTCCGGGCCGAAAGGATCATCAGCCCCTTCAATCGGATTTCGTTGTGTGAAATCGGTCAAATTTTCAACCCCCAGGT
>NZ_JBFHGM010000150.1:0-12266 GCF_041583095.1 Draconibacterium sp. | reverse complement strand
TAAAAGGAATTCTAACTGAGGCGCATGCCAGGTTTCATTTTCAATTGACTTTTCTATTTGCGCCTTTGTTAATACTTCCCATTAACCCCGGGCGGCACTTTCCCTATGAATCGGGAGTTTGCCCGGGGCTGAATTAATACGGACTTTCAGCCCGATATTTTATTTGATTAAAAGAATAAGCGCTGAAAGTGCGTAATATTTTGAGCCCTGGGCAAAGTAATTCAACGAATTACGTCGCCCTGGGTCATGATGATATGATTTGAATCGTCCGGCGAAAGAAAATGATCGAAGCTAATTGGTACTCCCGGACGAAATTTAAATCAGAAAAAGATGTATAACGGGTAGTTTGAAAAAGAGAGGGAGAAGAGAGTGAGTAAAAAATAACAACAAAACAGAATAATCAGGAAAATTTTGCTTGCCGGCAAATAATTGTGAGAAATTGCTTTACCCTTTTGTCTGTTGACATTTTCCCTTAAAAAGGGAAAACAGCATTGAAGCAAACCGCAACACATTTGATAAAATGCAGCAACTTTAAAACATTAACTGCCTGCCCCATGCTATACACCTCATGTTAAATGCAATTTTTAATGTTGCTTTCAATCTTCTCGAGGATCTCACGTTTTTTAATTGGTTTTGCAATATAATCGTTACAGCCTGATTGAAATGCTTTTTCTCTGTCGCCCGACAAAGCATAGGCTGTTTGGGCGATGATAATTACATCCTTGTTAAACTCGCGTATTCTTTTTGTGGTTTCATGGCCGCTTATTCCCGGCATTTTCATGTCCATTAAAATAATATCAAAATCGGCCTGATTTTTACATTCTTTAATTGCTTTCTCGCCGTTATTGGCATGGGTAATTTTTTCAGCAATATCATATAATATGGTCTTAAGCACAATGGCAGAAGTTCTGTCGTCTTCAACAATCAGTATTTTGTATTTTCGTTTAAGCCCATTTTCGTTGTGTTCCTGCTTCGAATCCGGAGCACTATTTTTTACCACGTTCGAAACCGGTAAAGTGAAATAGAATTCAGTCCCCACTCCTTCTGTTGATTCCACCCATATTTTGCCATCAAGCATTTCAACATACGATTTTGCTATAGCCAGCCCCAAACCCGAGCCTTCAAAAGCTCTTTTATCTTTAATGTCGGCCTGCTCAAAACGGCTAAAAATAGCTTTCTGCCGATTTAAGGGAATACCTATTCCGGTGTCTTTAATACAAAATTCAATAAATCCGTTTTTTGTGATATGACTAACCGTTATACTTCCCTGCTCGGTAAATTTGATGGCATTTTTAATCAGGTTGGTAAGAATCGATTCAAATTTCGCCCTATCGGTGGTTACGAATATTTCGGCCCCGGGCGTTTTATTTTGATAGTTTAGCGTTAATCCCTTTTTTTGAGCCTGAACCTGAAAAAACGAGAGGATATCTTTTAATATTCCGCTTACACTAATTTCCGATTTTCTTACCTCCATAATACCGGCTTCAATTTTCGACATTTCTACAATATCGTTTACCGTATTCAGCATTCGCTCGCCACTTTGATGAATAGTCTGAATATATTTCTCCTTTGTTTCATCATTTAAATCAGGCTTTAAAAGCAAACTTGTAAATCCAAGAATACCATTCATCGGTGTTCTGATTTCGTGGCTCATATTGGCGAGAAATGCCGATTTCAGACGGTCACTTTCTTCGGCTTTTTCTTTGGCGGCTATAAGTTCATTTTGCGATTTTTTCATTTCACTTACATCAATGATAAAACCGTCATAACTTATGGTGTTTCCATTTTTATCTTTTATGGCTCGCGCAGTCATTAAAACCCATATGGCACTGCCGTCTTTTTTCCTGAATTTTATTTCAATATTTTTAATTTTTGAACTTTTCGCTGTATCGTATTTATTGATTAATTTTTCTCTTTCATCACCGGAAAAGTAGAAATCAGATATATTCATTGCAAGTAACTCATCAGCATCATCATAACCCAGAATGTTTGCCAACTCCTCATTTGCAAGGATAAAGTCGCCATTTCTTCGGGTTTTGTAAAAACCAATAGGTGCAAAATCAATGATATTCTGGTATTTTCTTTCGGAGATTTTACGTTGTGTAATGTCTCTCAAAACGACAAGAAAAGCCGGTTCGCCCTCAAAAACAACCGATACGGCTGATACTTCAACATCAATACAATTCCCGTTTTTAAACCTGGCACCCGATTCGTATTTTAATGGCTGATTTTCGCCGTTTTGATTTTTAAGCGACAGGGAATAAAGTGTATCTAACTCATTATGCTGTACAATTTCCGGAAACTTCACCCCAATTAGTTCCGATAAATTATAACCCGAAAACTCCAATAAATCCCGATTTGCATACTTAATTATCCCATTCTGTATTATAAAAATACTGTCGGTAGATAAATCAATCAATGCTTTTGTAATGTTTATATCGTTTTTCATCTTCCCTGTCAATAATTTAAATTCTGAACCAATTTTAAATCAGTGTCATAAAAGACCATGAGTTTAAAACTTTAATACCACAATTACAAGGATATAATTAATACTCGTGAACTTGCTGTTATTTTTTAATCGCATTTATGGCTTTGAATACAAAACTCATTCAATCTATCGTCTCGCAGCGTTATATACACGCGATAAAGGTAACCATACCGAATCAATTTCGGTTATTTTATCGTTTTCTGTTAGCAGGATTTAGTATTGTGTATCGCGCATTACATTTTCAACACACCAAAACGCTTACAAATTTAATGTTTCAGGAAGTTATGCATTAAAACTAATATCACCAGTTGTTAGCGCCAGAATATAAAAACAAAAAAACACCACCTCAAAATCATCGTATCCCGATAAATTTAAAAGTGGTGTGAATTATCAAAAATTACCCTTCTGATTGCACTAACATAATTACGGCAATTGCTATGCCGTGCGCCGAAAATGTTTTATTCACCTCGCAAAATTGCTGGTTTAACTTTTTCTTTAGTGATTGACTTCTATTTTTGAAAAGCGTTTAAAGACGATTGCGGACCACAAGGCGATTTTTATTACTAATATTCTTTTCCCGAAAACAAAACCGTAACTAAAACATTTAGTTTAAGCACAAAACTACCGGGTTACACAAAATGATATGCCGAAAATAATTTTTAGAAAAGATAAGCCTTATACAAATAAAGTTTTATCTACCTGGTTAAAATGCGTGATTTGCCTGCAGGAATAACCATTATAATCGGCATTTGCCGAATTTACAATAATCACCGCTCCTGCCCCGGAACGAATTGCCGCCTCAAGCCCGGCGTGCGAGTCTTCAAAAATCAATGTTTCATCCGCTTTTGTTCCAATGGCCGAAATGGCTTTGTTAAAAAGGTCGGGGTGCGGTTTTCCGCGCATTGTACCATCGTTGTAAATAATATGTTCGGGCCTGAAGTAGTTTAACAAAGGGAAATGCTGAATAAAAAAATCGACATTATTTTTTGCTGAAGCGGTTGCAATTGCCAGCGCTACACCTGATTCTGCCAAAAAATCAATCAGCTGCCCGGCACCGGGAGCCAGTTGCATACCATGCTCCAGGCACATGCTGCGGTAAATCACTTCCTTTTCTTCGGTGAGCCGGTGTACTTCGGCATCGTTGAGTTCGCGTTTAAACAAATATTCAAAAGTATCTTTGGCATTAATACCGTGAATGTATTTTTTCTTTTCCTCCTCGTTCAGGGTAAAACCATACTTTTCAAGAAAACGATCCCACGAGTCTTCCTGCAAATGCGTATCCCAAAACAAAGTTCCGTTAAAATCGAAAACTACTCCTTTTACTTTCATTGATAGATTATTTAGGGCTTATATGTTTTTTATAATTCTTCCTGAACTTTTAGAAATGCTTTTCCCAGCGTTTCGATAATATCGCCGGCCATTAACGAAAATTCCGATCGTTTTTTGGCGGCTATGTCTCCGGCCAGTCCATGCAGATAGACGCCAACCAGCGCTGCATCAAACGATGTCATTCCCTGAGCCAGCAATCCCAGAATTATTCCGGTAAGTACATCGCCGCTTCCGCCAGTTCCCATTCCCGAATTACCTGTTGAGTTCCAACAAAGCGTTCCATCGGGTGCCGCCACCGAAGTATGTGCTCCTTTTAACACCACCACACAATTGTATTTTTTGGCAAAAGCTATTTGTTGCTGAATGGCATCGTACGAATCTGTTGTTTCGCCCACCAAACGCCGAAACTCGCCCGGATGTGGTGTAAGCACCGAACCTTCGGGGATTTTCTCCAGCCAGGTTTTATTTTCAGCCAGAATATTCAGCGCATCGGCATCGATAACCATCGGCACTTTTGCCTGATCGAACAAGTCGCATAAGGCACGGCACGAATTTCGTTTCAGGCCCAGCCCCGGACCAACACCAATAGCCGCATAAGGCTCCAGGTTGGGAAAATCAGTAAACATCGAATCGTGCTGATCGATACTGGCCATTGCTTCGGGCACCGCAGTTTGAATGACCGGAAACCCCATGTGCGGGACGTGAGCGGTTAACAATCCTGCTCCGGCACGCAAACAGGCTTTTGAGGCCAGAACTGCCGCCCCCATTTTGCCATAACTTCCGGCAATAAGCAGTGCGTGCCCAAATGTTCCTTTATGATCGAATTTTGTTCGCATCGGCAAACGCGCTGCCACATCTTCCGCATCAGCAAAGTAATACGGCGATGGTGTTTCGCTGATTCCATCGGGATGCAAACCAATTGGCAACACTTCCCACTGCCCCACAAACTGTTCATTTTCCGGAAACAGGAAACTTATCTTCGGGAACTGCAACGTCAGGGTATAATCAGCACGAATAATATTCTCAAGAACATCTTCGGCATTGTTTTCCCCCATTAATCCACTGGGGATATCAACAGCCACTACCACATTCAGCAGCTGGTTAATGTATTGCACAAGTTGTGCCGGGAATCCTTCAAGACGCCGCGACAATCCCGAGCCAAACAAACCGTCAATCAGCACATCGGTTTCGTCAACCTGCGGAAAATCGTCTTCCGACCTTAGTTTGCTCAACTTTACTTTGCCCTGCTCTTCCAGGCGTTTGTAGTTGATAGCCAGCGATCCTTTTAAAGCTTTTCCAAAATCAAGCAGGTAAACTTCGCACTGGTAATCCAGATCGGCCAGCTGCCGGGCCATTGCCAGGGCATCGCCTCCGTTATTTCCTGGGCCGGCAAAAAACAGCAACCTCTCTTCGGTGGAAAACTGTTGAACAATCCAGTTGGTCATTTGCAGCGAAGCGCGTTCCATCAAATCAATGTCCGTAACGGGTTCATTTTCGATGGTAAACTTATCGATTGCTGCTATTTGTTTAGTTGTAAATAATTTCATTTTGAGAAAGCTGGAATTTATCGGTCAAAATATACTTTTTCGACCAGCAATATTTGTTTTCTCTAAATTATAAAAAACGTAAGTGATTTTAGGGTTTATAGACGACTTTCTTCCACGAAAAAAAAGAAGCTGAAGCTAGCAGTCAAATACAACTCATTCTTCCAATCAGCTCACCTCATTTATCCCCTCTACTTAAAATGCTCATTACAAACCTTAAAGCAATGAACCAGACCAATGTCAGGTTGTTAAAACTAAAAGATTTTTATATTTGCCCTCTTTCGTAAAACCGTGGCAAAAAGTAAAGTATGCAAGAAACAGAAGCACTTATTAAAAACGACGCAGTAGTATTAGGATTATTATTGGCATTGCTGGCCGCAATTTTCTATACCAGCAATTCTTCGAAACCCATTTTTAAGAAATTCTACAGTGTTATTCCGATGCTGTTGCTCTGTTATTTTTTACCTAGTTTGCTTACCACTTTTAATATTGTTGACGGCGAACACTCGCAGCTGTATTTTATGGCATCGCGTTATTTGTTGCCGGCAAGTTTGGTTTTACTAACGCTAAGTATTAATCTGAAAGAAGTGTTTAAGCTGGGAAGCAAAGCGCTGATTATGTTCCTTACCGGAACCGTTGGCGTTATTATTGGCGGACCACTTGCAATTTTAGCAGCGTCGGCCATTAATCCTGATCTGGTTGGAGGAGCAGGCCCCGATGCTGTATGGCGCGGAATGACCACCATTGCCGGAAGCTGGATTGGCGGTGGGGCCAACCAGGCGGCCATGTACGAAATTTTTAAACCATCGGATCATTTATATTCGATAATGATAACCGTTGATGTATTGGTAGCCGAAGTTTGGATGGCCATTTTGCTGATTGGTGTTGGAAAGGCAAAACAGATCGATAAACATTTTAAAGCCGACGCCAGCAGCGTTACCCAACTAAAAGATCACATGCATGAATTCAGTCAGCGAATAGCACGTATACCAAGTAGCACTGATATAATGGTTATTGCAGCCATCGGGCTTGGCGTTACCGGTTTTGCACATTTGGTTTCCGACTGGATCGCTCCTTACATCGAAATTCATGCTCCGGCATTAAACAAGTTTAGTTTAACCTCAAAATTCTTCTGGTTAATTATCCTTTCAACCACTATTGGAATTGGGTTGTCGTTTACAAAACTTCGGAATTACGAAGGAGCCGGTGCATCAAAAATAGGCACCATCTTTATTTATATTCTGGTGGCAACCATTGGTATGAAAATGGATGTTGGTAAGATCTTCGACAACCTTGGATTGTTTTTGGTTGGCGGAATCTGGATGGCTATTCACGTAATTCTGCTGTTAATTGTCGGGAAACTTATCCGTGCACCTTATTTCTTCCTTGCGGTTGGTAGTAAAGCCAATATCGGAGGTGCGGCAAGTGCCCCGGTTGTGGCGGCTGCTTTTCATCCGTCGCTGGCACCGGTTGGTGTTTTACTGGCCGTTTTAGGTTATGCGTTAGGAACCTACGGAGCGTGGATGTGCGGACTGCTAATGCAAGTAGCGGCACATTAACCTGTTCTGATTCACTATCAGAACAGGTTAAAAATTTCGCGGAGGGCAACAACAACGACAATGGCTACTAAAATGGCCAGCGAAACAATCATGGCATTTTGTACAAATCGGTTTCGCTTTTCGAGTTCTATAACTTTCGAAATTTTCCCAATTTTATTATACACCTTTTTAAGGGCAATATCGTTGTCTTTTATAATGTAATCGTAGGCGCCGTATTTTATCGAATTTACAGCCACTTCCATGTCTTCGTGCGAAGTGAGAAAAATAAACTCGGTACGTTCGCTGATTTTCTTTACTGCCTGCAAAACAGCAATTCCCGTAGTATCATTCAAATGATAATCCTCGATAACAATATCAGGACGCTCACCTTTGTTTACCGCCGCCAAACAATCCTCGGCATTATAAAACGATTTAACCCTTTTCATTCCTTGTCTCTGAAGAAATTCAACCACCAGTTTGTGGTATAGTTTGTTGTCTTCAACTACGAAAATCAGTAAATTCTTATTCACAACTGTTAGCTTTTTTGTGTATTTAACATTTAAATGTACGATTAATTATTCATTTTCAACGACTCCAATTCCCCCCGACGATTTACCAGAGTTCCATTCCACTGTTCCAAATTCTTTTGTACTTTAGCCCGAAATCAAAAAAAAGTTAGCATGAAAAACTATATTTTTCTTTCCCTCATCTTCATTCTAATTGGGGCTCAAACCCTTGTTGCGCAAGAAACAAAGTATGCCACCAACGAAAATATTCTGTACACGTCCGACGCCTCGGAATATGCACAGCAACGTTGCAAACTCGATATTTATTACCCGGAAAATAAAACTGATTTTACCACTGTGGTTTGGTTTCATGGTGGCGGAATAACAGGCGGAAATAAATTTATTCCCGAGAAATTAAAAGAACAGGGAATTGCAGTAGTGGCTGTAAACTATCGTTTGTCGCCAAAAGTTAAATGCCCGGTTTATATCGAGGATGCCGCAGCGGCAGTAGCCTGGACCTTTAAAAACATTGAAAAATATGGCGGTAGTAAAGACAAGATAGTTGTTAGCGGACATTCGGCCGGTGGCTACCTTACCAGCATGGTTGGTTTAGACAAACATTACCTTGCCGCACACGATATTAATGCCGACGATATTGCGATGCTAATTCCATTTAGTGGCCATACTGTTACGCATTTTACCGTTCGCGATGAAAGAGGAATTCCGGGAACACAAGCGATTGTTGATGAATATGCACCACTTTATTTCGTTCGCCCCGATGCTCCTCCCACAATATTTATTACCGGCGACCGTGAGCTGGAAATGCTGGGCCGTTACGAAGAGAATGCCTACATGTGGCGGATGATGAAAGTTGCCGGGCATAAAAACTGTAAGCTAATGGAACTCGACGGTTTTAACCATGGAGAAATGGCCTCGCCGGCACTGGAAGTTTTACTAAAAGAGATCAGAGTATTGGATAAACCTTAAGAGCACAAATAACATGAAAATGAGCTGTATTCTTGTTCTGTTTACGATTCTATTTTGCGAATTGAATCAGGCAGATGCGCGAAACCTAAATGGTTATTGGGTAGGGAAGGTGAATTTACCAACCTTAAAAATTACTACCTCGTTTCATATTTCGGAAGATGAAAGTGGAAAACAGATCATTACTCTTTCTGTTCTTGAAGACGGTACAAAAGACCTGCCGTGCGAACTGATAAAGGTCACAACCGACAGTATTATTATTTACACGCCCAAAAATGATCACACATATTCCGGTGTCTTTCAAAACGATACTACCATAAAAGGCGAATGGAGTAAAAACGGAATTAACACACCGTTGACTTTTGTAAAAACCGATGAAGCTCCCATCCTAAAACGACCGCAAATTCCACAACCACCCTTCCCCTACCTCATTGAGGATGTGGAGTACGTGAATATTGAGTCGGGGTATAAACTGGCAGGCACGTTAACCTGTCCGGATACTACTTCTCCTTGCCCGGCAGTGGTGATGATAACAGGATCAAGTGCTCAGGATCGTGACGAAACCATATACGGGCACAAACTTTTTTGGGTGGTTGCTGATTATTTTGCCCGTAATGGAATTGCGGTATTACGTGTTGACGATCGTGGAGTTGGCGGTTCCGAAGGAAATATCTCAACAGCTACCAGTAAAGATTTTGCAGGGGACGTACTTGCCGGTGTAGAATTACTTACAACAAGAAAAGAAATCGATCCTCAAAATATTGGTTTGATTGGGCACAGCGAAGGAGGATTGATTGCGCCGATTGCCGCCACAAGTTCTGATGACATTGCTTTTTTTATTATGATGGCTGGTCCGGGAACAACCGGCGAACAAATTCTGAAAGAGCAAAATTTACTGGCACTGGAAGCAGCGGGTTTGCCGGAATTTCAGATAAAACAAAGCGCGATGATTAATCAGCGTATTTTTGAAATCATAAAAACAGAGCCCGATTCCACAAAAACGCTTGAGCAACTACGAACCATCCTTTCGCAGGGATTTTATCCCGGCATGAACGACGAAATGAAAGCCGCAATTGATGCTAAAATTGCCGGTGTAAACAACAACTGGTTTCGCTATTTTTTAACCTACGATCCACAGCCTACACTCGAAAAAGTAACATGTCCGGTGTTGGCCATTAATGGGGCAAAAGACGTACAGGTGCCGGTATCGAATCTGGATTCAATAAAATCCGCCATAACGAGTGGAGGAAACACAAACGTTACCACCATTGCTTTTGGGAACCTGAACCATCTTTTCCAAAACTGCGACACCGGTTCAGCGACTGAGTATTCACAAATTGAAGAAACCATCGATCCGGAAGTTCTAACAACGATGAAAGACTGGATCGTGAAGCAAACTAAAAAATAAAATGCAATTGAACACCAAACGATTAGTTTTACGACCACTAACTTTAAATGATAAGCACGCTCTTTTAGCCTATCGTTCGGATTCAGAAGCAAACAAATACCAGGGCTGGATTCCGAAAACGATTGACGATGTAGAAACTTTTTTAGGGAAGTTATCTGCTGAATTTAATGTACCCGACACCTGGTTTCAGCTTGCAGTAGTTGAAAAACAAGATAACAAACTCATAGGCGACATCGGCATTCATTTTATCGACGAGCAACAAGTTGAGATAGGCTACACCATTGCCAAACAACACCAGGGGTTGGGGTTTGCCACCGAAGCGTCAAAAGCGGTTATCAACTACCTGTTTGGCGAATTGAAAAAACACCGGATTACCGCATCTGTCGATCCGGAGAATATTGCATCAGTAGCTCTACTCGAGAAACTTGGCTTTAGAAAAGAAGCACATTTTAAAGAAAGCCTCTTGATAAATGGCCAATGGGTTGATGATGTGATTTATGCGTTGTTGGCACGCGAATGGAAAAACCTGTAAATATAAATTCTTCAAAACCCGTTTTCACTTTAAAGATTCTACCTTTCAGCTGTTTGGGGCACATACCACCGGTTGTTTTTTAAATCAACTCCGCCATTCATTTCTTCCTGAACGACTTTATCGATGATCCAGATTCCTTTTAGTGCCATATTTTCAAAAGTATCTATTCCAACCTCTTCAAAACCGATTCTGGTTCGTTGAATGTCAAAACGGTTGGAGAACTTTCTGCCAAAAGCATTTTCAACTCCTTCTTTTCCAATCATAAACCCAATTAATCCGCCCCATGTGGCTGTAGGATTATCAGCATCCCAACCGCAGAGTGTTCCAATCTTTATCGTCTCCACCAAATCACCTTCGCCATAAAACAGGCTAACCAAACTTGCCGCAAAGTTAATTCCGGCAGCAAAACACGCATTACAATACAAATTCCGCGATGTCATATCATATCCATCGGCCTGGTCAAGCTGATACCGGGTATAAACCGAATCCCTGGCCTGCTCCCACGAAATACCTTCATTGTATTTTGATTTCACGTATTCATACATTTTGTGCGAATAAGACGTTTCGGGAAGTCGGTCTTTCGACTGTTCCGCCATCCAAAAGAGTTGTTCTTTCAAAGGCAAAGTCTTATCAACGGCAGAAGCCAGCGAAAACATCGACACATAAAATTCCGAAATCCACTCACTATTCTCACGTGCAGTATTCTGAATGGGCAGGCGTGCCAGATTCAGTGCAATATCGGGTCGTGCAGGAGCAAACAAACCAAAAATTTCGGTAGTTAACTGCGCATCAATCATTTCAAACTCGGGATTATTTTCAGGATCGCCAGTGGCAGGTGGAACCAATCCTTCTTTCATTAAATCGAAAGCCTTTTGGTTCGACACCCACAAATAGTTTTCCTCTTCGTGCCTGATATGCTCCAGCCAGCCCTCGCGAATTTGTTCGCCCGTTAAAACAGAAGTCTGATATTTTAATAAAAGTTCCTGGTAAATGTATTCGATATCCGTATCATCGTCAGCTCCCCAAACGCTATCAACATCAGCAAACACAAAATCAATTACCGGCGACAAATCACTCGGAATACCTTCTCCCCAAATACTTGGCTGATCAGGTTTACCCCAGTCGTTCCGGGTGTAAAAATCACCGGTTTTTATTTCGCCAATGTTTCCTATTTTATCCATTTCGGTAACTAAGCCTGTCCAGTTGGCAATGCAGGTACCCAACCAAAAGCCCTGAAGTTTTTTATAATAGTCTTCTCTGCTTATGGTTCTGTCAGTGCTTTTTGGAGTGTAGCTTTCATACACAAGATTTGGATTTTGTGTTATCTCTGATGTTTTAGCGCAACTGGTTGTAATTGCAAAAATGATAATTAATAACAAGACATACAGGGAAAAGTCGTTTTTCATTTTTTTATAAATATTATCCATCCTGGCGTTCTTGTGCAAGTTACTATTTTGAATATAATTTTTATAAAATCTGGCTTTTTCACCAATTGAAGTAGACACTCCACCTCAATTTTCGTCAGCGCCATCCATTTTGTTACCGATTCAAAATATTTGATGTTCGATTTTTGTATTTTGGAGCTTTCAAACGATTATGTCTACAAAAAAACGCATTCTGAATATTCTTTTCTGGTCGGTGGTATCGGCGGCCTTTATCGGGCCGGGAACAATTACAACCGCCGCCAAATCAGGTGCAGCTTTGGGAACTGATCTGCTTTGGGCCTTACTTTTTTCTACATTGGCCTGTTTACTTTTGCAGGAAGCAGCAGCACGTTTAACCATCACATCCGGGTTAAATCTGGGGCAGGCAATTGTACATCAGTTTGAAAAAAGTAAAGCCAAACTACCAATTCTGATTTTGGTTTTGGGAGCAATTGTTATTGGCGCAGCTGCTTACGAAATGGGTAATTTGCTGGGAGCTGTTGCCGGATTCAG
>NZ_JBFHGM010000149.1:0-12267 GCF_041583095.1 Draconibacterium sp. | reverse complement strand
CTGTCAGTTGCCGTTTTGCTGGGCGGCCTTTTTTCGATGGCTGTATTGATAGTTGGAACTGCTGTAACGGCAGAATTTTCATTTCAGAATCTATCCCTCGCTTTACAGCAAAAAGTAGGACCAGCCGGAAAATACCTGCTTGGCTTTGGCTTATTTGCCGCCGGTTTTACCTCATCGGTAACCGCACCACTGGCCGCAGCCATCACATTAAAAAGCCTTTTCGGAAATAAAAATCCTGAAAAATGGCAGGCAAATTCGTTGAATTTCAAACTGAGCTGGTTGGTGGTTTTGATTTTCGGAATTGGTTTTGCCGTGGTGAATGTGAAGCCCATTCCGGCGATAATCCTGGCGCAGGCATTAAATGGATTTTTGCTGCCATTTGTAAGCATATTCCTTTTCATCGTAATCAACAACAAGGCAATAACCGGAACCAAAACAAATCCTACACTACTGAATGTGCTAATGCTAATTGTAATTTTTGTAACGCTGATCCTCGGTTTGAACAGTGCCACGAAAGCGTTCTACAGTGTATTCTTGCCAACGGTTACTCCGGGGAATGGGGTGCTTTGGGGCATTAGCCTTGTGGCAATGATGATTTCAGCGTGGGTGTGGTTTAAAGGACAAAAGAAGTAACATGGCAAATAAATATTTTCAACTTTTTGTAGACACCGGTGGAACCTTCACCGATTGTATAGGCATTGATGAGACGGGTACAGAATACCGCCAAAAGGTTCTGAGCAGCAGCAGCCTGCGCAGTACTATTGAAAAAGTAATATCGGCAAAGCAATGTGTAATCGCAGATTCCTGGAACTTACATCGCGACATTTTTAAAGGCTTTTCATTTCGATTGCTACAACAAATAACCACCGGGAGTAAAGTTGTTTCGTTTGATGTGCAGCATAATATCCTTCAACTCGAGACTCCGTGTCTTACGCCTGAAATGAAGGGGAGCAACTTTGAACTCACCTCGCACGAGGAAGCTCCGGTTTTGGGGGCACGCCTGATTACCCAAACAGGTTTGAACGAAGCCTTTCCGGATCTGCACCTTAAACTCGGGTCGACAAAAGGGACCAATGCTTTGTTGGAAAACAAGGGTGCCAAAACACTATTTATTGTAACAAAAGGTTTTGCCGACCTGCTGGAAATTGGCAACCAGGCACGCCCTGATATCTTTGCCATGAACGTGGAAAAATCACGGCAACTGACGCATCAAATTATTGAAGTTGACGAACGCATCGACTCAAGTGGAACTATTTTAAAACCACTTGATTTTGATGGCCTCAAAAAAAGGCTAAACGGAATAGATCTTAACGAAATTGAATCGGTTGCGATCGCGCTGATGAACGCCTTTATCAATCCTGAGCACGAGCACCAACTGGCACAACTTCTGAAAGAAATGGGATTCAGATTTATTTCCCAATCAACAGAATTATCTCCGCTAATAAAGCTTTTGAATCGCGCCGAAACGGCGGTCGTTAACGCATACCTCTCTCCCATCATTCATAGCTACGTAAACCGCATTGCTGAAAAAACAGGAAGGAATCTGTTCCAGATTATGACCAGTGCCGGAGGTTTGGTTTCTGCTGATAAATTCCATCCAAAAGACAGTCTTTTGAGTGGCCCGGCCGGAGGAGTGGTTGGTGCACGTGAAATTGGGGGAAAAGAAGGCTACGCTAAACTAATCACTTTTGATATGGGCGGCACCAGTACCGATGTTTCGCGTATCGATGGCGAGTTTGACTACCGCTACGAACTGCAGGTTGGTGATGCCCGAATAAACAGTCCGGCCATTGCCATTGAAACTGTAGCTGCAGGTGGCGGTTCCATTTGCGGTTTTGATGGTTACAAACTTTTTGTTGGCCCCGAAAGTGCCGGTGCGTATCCCGGACCAGCGTGTTACGGTGCCGGAGGACCATTTACCATTACCGACGTAAATTTGCTTTTAAACCGGCTTGACGCCAGTCAATTCGGCATTCCCGTTTTCAGAAATGAAGCAGAGAAACGCCTCGAGGAGCTGCTCAATTCAATGCAAAAGAGCACCGGAAATAAAGCATCAGCCGATACGGTTTTAAACGGTTTTATTGCCATTGCCAACGAAATTATGGCCGGAGCCATTCGGAAAATTTCCATAACAAAAGGTTACGATCCGAAAAACTTTGCACTCGTTGCATTTGGTGGTGCAGGCGGATTGCACACTTGCGACATTGCTGAAATTCTTGGAATAGAAAACATTCTTCTGCCAAAAGATGCAGGGCTGTTAAGCGCCTACGGAATTGGTAATGCAAGTGTTGAACGTTTTGCTGAAAAACAAGTACTGCAGAATTTAAGCGAGGTTGACAATTTGCTTCCCGACTGGTTTAACGAAATTGAAACAGAGGCCACAAAAAAATTACAAAACGAAGGTTTTAATACTGAAAAAATAAGTATACGCCAGCGCATGGTATTTATGCGTTTTGCAGGTCAGGATTCGAGTCTTGAAATTCATTTTTCCGACGTTGAACAATTGGTTGCCGACTTCCACCAACAATACAAAAAAGTTTACGGGCACACGGTTAGCAATCGCACCATTGAGATTGAGGCGATTCGGGTGTTGGCTGCCGTGGAAAATACAGACAAAGAAACGATCACTACAACAAAAACAAGCTTCCTGCCCGAACCGCTGAAAACGACCGACAATGGCATTCCGGTTTTTGTCCGTAACAAGCTGAAAGCTGGAGCACAAATAAAAGGGACTGCGCTTTTCCTCGACAGTTTCTCTACCACTTTCGTTAAAAGTGGTTGGTCATTGGAGTTGCAACATTCAGGAACGGCCATTTTAAAAAGCCAGACCGAAAACCAGCAAGCTGACACAATGCAAAACCGAGAAACCGAACTGGAATTGTTCACCAACCGGTTTATGGCCATTGCCGAAAACATGGGAGCTTTGTTGCAACGCACCTCTTTATCGGTAAACATTAAAGAACGCCTTGATTTTTCGTGTGCCCTGCTCGACAAAGACGGACGCCTGGTAGCTAATGCTCCGCACATACCTGTACATCTGGGTGGACTTGGCGTTTGTGTGCGTGAGCTGATTAAACATTTTGATTTTAAGGAGGGCGACACCATCGTTACCAATCATCCAAAATACGGCGGTTCGCACCTGCCCGATGTTACATTGGTTACGCCGGTTTTTTATGCCGGAGAACGAGTTGGTTTTGTGGTAAACCGGGCGCATCATTCCGAGATTGGCGGGATCAGCCCGGGATCGATGCCACCAAATGCAAAAAACCTGGAGGAAGAGGGCGTGTGTATTGCTCCCTTTTACCTGGTAAAAAATGGACAACCTGATTGGGCCGGAATGCGAAAGATCCTGCTCAACAGCAAATTCCCTACCCGCTCGGTTGAAGAAAATCTGGCTGATTTGAATGCCGCGTTGGCAGCCAATAAAAGTGGTTCTGAAGCCTTGACCGACCTCATCAATAAACACGGAAAAGAAACCGTGCAGAGTTACCTCGATCTGTTGCGCGATCATGCAGCGCAAAAAATGAAAGCCACACTTCAGAAGTTTGAAAATGTTAATTATTCGGCTACAGAATACCTCGACGACGGATCAAAACTACAGGTAAACATTAAGCTTAATGATGGCAACTGTAGCATCGATTTTACCGGCAGTGCGGCCGTACACAAAGGCAACATGAATGCCACCGAGGCAATCGTAAAAAGCGTAAGTATTTATGTGCTCCGGCTGTTGTTGAACGAAACCATACCATTAAACGATGGTCTTTTGGAACCTGTAGATTTTATATTGCCAACCGGATTATTAAACCCTGATTTTGATGATGACGCGGCAAAATGTCCTGCCGTGGTTGGTGGCAATGTGGAAATCAGTCAGCGTTTAACCGACACACTGCTGAAAGCTTTTGGAGTGGTAGCAGCCAGCCAGGGTACCATGAACAACACACTGTTTGGCAACAAGAATTTTGGCTACTACGAAACCATTTGCGGCGGTTGTGGCGCCGGAAAAGGTTTTAACGGGGCCAGCGCTGTTCATCACCACATGACGAATACACGCATTACAGATCCTGAGATAATGGAACACCGCTATCCGGTTCGTGTGGAGGAATTCAGCATCCGTAAAAACTCGGGAGGCAGTGGCAAATGGCACGGTGGCGGTGGCGTGAAACGGGTATTAAAATTCCTGGAGCCGGTAAATCTTTCCGTTCTCACCCAACGCCGGAAATCCGGGCCTTTTGGCTTAAATGGAGGGAGTGACGGAAAACCGGGATGCCAAAAAGTAATTCGTGCCAATGGCGAAGAGATCATTCTTGATTCCATCCAAAATATAAACATGGAGCAAGGCGACACTTTTATAATTGAAACGCCGGGAGGCGGTGGTTATGAAACAGAATAATATTTTAATCAAACTACGATCCCCGAAAATAATTGCCAGTTTGTAGTTTCTCCTCATTCTGATATCTTTACCGCCCGATAAGGGAAAATTTTAAAACTATGGAGACACCGTTTCTGGCGTTGATTATTCTTTTTGTTATCACTCCTCTTGTTGTTATTTATCTTGAAGGCAAGTTTTCGATATTAAAGAAAATTGGCGCCGTACTGATTTGTTACGGGGTTGGTTTAATTATTGGCAACATGGGCGTGCTGCCTCACGGAGCCGAAAAATACCAGAATATGCTTACGGATATTACCATTCCGTTGGCCTTACCTTTGATCCTTTTTTCGGTTGATGTACGTTCGTGGTTTAAAATGGCACGATCGGCATTTTTGGCGCTTATAACCGGATTGATCTCGGTGTTGCTGATTGTAATTATCGGCTTTTTTATTTTCCGAAACGATATTGAAAACATCTGGCAGGTGGCCGGAATGCTGGTAGGTGTGTACACCGGCGGAACACCTAATATGGCCGCCATGAAAACAGCTTTAAATGTTTCGCAGGAGTTGTACATTATGACCCACACCTACGACCTTACGCTTGGTGCTATATACCTGGTTTTTATTCTTTCCATCGGGCAGAAAGTATTTCTGTGGTTTTTGCCGCCTTTTAAACCTGTAAAAACCGAAGACACAGCCGTTGCAGAAATGAATATGGAAGAAGAGTTTGAATCGTACGACGGAATGTTGAAGAAAAAAACCCTAATTCCATTAATCAGTGCATTTGGAATTTCGGTGGCTATTCTGGGTGTGAGTTATGGTATCAGTTTGCTTTTACCTAAAGAATACCAAACAGCTGTTGTTATTCTGCTTATTACCTCGTTTGGAATTGCCTTTTCGTTTGTTCCCAAAATAAAAGCCATAAAAAAGACCTTTCAGCTGGGTATGTACCTCATCCTAATTTTCTGTTTAACCGTTGCCTCCATGGCCGATATCAGCAAATTATCGAACATCTCCTTTTCACTGTTTTACTATGTGGCGTTGGCTGTTTACGGGTCGCACATTATTCACATAGTTCTGGCCCGTATTTTTAAAATTGATGCCGATACGGTCATCATTTCAACCAGCGCCCTTATCTGCTCGCCACCGTTTGTTCCCGTGGTTGCCGGTGCATTAAAAAACCGCCAGGTAATATTAACCGGGCTGGTTGTAGGAATTGCCGGTTATGCCGTTGGAAATTATTTAGGGGTTCTTATTGCTTATCTGCTGAAATAACTTTACAGTTTGCAGTCGCAGCATCCAGTATCCAGAAACCAGGATCAAGTATCAAGTATCACAACTCAGCAAAGTTCTCCCAAATGTCTTCCATCATTTCCCGCGAAACAGTAAGTGCATTGCTGCGCCATTTTTCTGATGGTGGGTAAAACATTTCGTAATAACCAGCCAGTGCTTTTAAACTGTCCTTTTCTGATTTATAACCGTAATGTGCACCCTGATTTTCGGCAATAGAAATGTGTGCCGATTTTACTGCGCCAATTGTTGAACTTGTATTTAAAGTACCAAATTCCAACAACATAGGAATCGATGTTTTATCGGGCAGCAAGTCACCAATGTATTCTACAAACTGTCCAGATACTGTGTAGAAATTATCCGAGTCACCCCAATTGATTGGATAGCCTTTAAATACCCGCTCGGTCTTTGCTTTTAACTCCGGATCATCGATTGGATTCGGAAAAAGATGCAACTCTCCCCGCTCGCCAAAACCGGTATGCAGATCGAGGTTTAATAGAGTAGAATAAGGTGCTGCAATGTCGCTTAATACTTCCGACATAATTGCCACTTGCTGCTCAAAATCGTGGCCACCGAAGTAAATTCCTTCCTGAAATTCGTACTGTCCCTGCGCAAAAGCCTGTAACAATGCCGGCATTCCCTTTCGGGCTATTTGATTAACAGCCGTTACCAGAAAAAATTTGTTGCCCAAGCTATTCATGTTCAACTTCCCTTTTGGCGTAAGCATATCATAAAGTGCCACAAAACCATCGTTTTTGGTTTCAAAAAGCGAAGGGTTGGTACTGTAGTTCCGGTTCAGATCGACATTGTTTTCGGTAAAACGCCGCTGGTTTTTAAAGCCCCAGGCATTTAATCCGTGTACCAGTAAAATTCCGGTATTCTTAAGCATCTCAGGCTTAAAAAATTCGGACATTAGTTGTTGTTGCACCGCACTGCCCACAAAACCTTCAATGCCGTGTGTCCCGGAGCAAATCATCACCAGTTTTTCAGTGGTGTCGCTTGCCGGTATGTAACAAAAATCAATCGTTAAACCCGTGTCGGATTCACTTTCTACCGATCGTGAAAATATCACCACACTATCAAACCGCGTTTTCATGGAATTGGCCTGCGCTCTGAACGCTGCCCGACAATCTTCCCACGAGTTTTGGTAATAGGCCAGTTTGGTTTTGTTGACCGTTACATCGGGATCGGTGGGCGAATAGGAATTAAAACTCACGTAAGCGTAACCCAACACGAATACGACCAAAACAGCAAGAGCTATTCCGGCAACTTTTAGAAATTTCTTCATAATATTTTTTTAGATAACAAACTTCACAAGCCGGTCTTCAATCATTTGTTGTAACTGGCTAAGCAAAGCCTTTTCATGTTTATCGATATAGCCATCTTCGGTGGCAATATTTATAATCTTGTCGTAATCGTCGCGCGTGATCTTATGATCGGCAATGGCTTGTTCTATCATTGCTCTTAAACGAATTGAACTTTCACTTACTTCTTCTATCATTTCATTAAAATTGGTTGTTTTCTTTGGATTAAGCTGGAACTCATCACCAATATTCGGGACTTGTTTCATCAAACTCAGTTCCTTGTGAACATATTTACTAAAAATACAGATTCATCTTACAATTAACAAATACCTTCCACACATCTCTACCCTGTTAGTTTACAATAGAATAAAACTTTCCCTGTTCAAAAACCGAATTCTTAAAAACTATTAAAATCGTACTTTTTCTTCGTTAAGCTCGTACAAATTGTACCTTTGCGCGTTATTTATCACAGAAATGAATTTAAAAACAGACAAAGTTGGCATAATCGGGAGTGGTAGCTGGGCAACAGCTTTGGCGAAAATTCTTTTAGAAAACGTAAACGAGATTAACTGGTATTTTCGTAAGCAATCAACCATTGAAACGTTTAAAAAGAATAAACACAATCCGCGTTATCTGCATGAAGTTGAGTTTGATACTTCAAAAATCAATTTCTGCGACGATATAAATTGCATCATTGCTCATTCCGATATTCTTATAATAGCTGTTCCTTCAGCATTCCTTCCTACCGTGTTGGCCGATGTAAAAGATCTTTCGGGTAAATACATTTTATCGGGAGTTAAGGGAATTGTTACCGACGAAAACCTTTTGGTAGCTGAATATTTGCTAAAATATTTTAATGTCGATCATGATATGATTGGTGTTTTGGCGGGTCCGTGCCATGCCGAAGAAGTTGCGCGCGAAAAGCTGTCGTACCTTACCGTGGCCTGCACCACCGAAGAAAAGGCGATGAAATTTACACAGCTTATAGAATGCGAATATATTTACACTTCGGCATCGGATGATATTTGGGGAACCGAATATGCCGCTGTACTGAAAAACATTATTGCCATTGCCGCCGGTATTGCACACGGGCAACGTTTTGGCGACAATTTTCATGCGGTGCTCGTTTCGCGGGCTATCCAGGAAATAAAACGTTTTGTAGACCAGGTTCATCCAATTGACCGCGACATAAAAGCGCCGGCGTATCTGGGCGACCTGATGGTTACCGCTTACTCGCAATTTAGCCGCAACCGTACTTTCGGATCAATGATTGGAAAAGGTTACTCGGTAAAAGCAGCACAATTGGAATTAAATATGGTTGCCGAAGGTTATTACGCTACAAAATCCATTCACCAAATTAATCAGAATCACCAGGTAGATATGCCGATTTGCGAAGCGGTTTACCAAATTCTTTACGATAAAATTCCTCCACACAAGGTATTTGGCGAGTTAACAAGAAAATTGTGTTAAAACTTTAATAACGAAGGAAACAAGCGGGCTACACGTATTGTCTTCATACCGGTTCTGAATTTCCCCGTGGTAAGAGCTGTCCTCTCAGGCAATTTCTGAGCTACTCATTTAACACCCAATAAATTCCCCGGGCATTCGAACGTTTTTGTTTCAATATCAATGTGATACTGATTAGTTCCAATTCGGCCAATATCCCAAATCCCATGGCGAAATAATAGTAACCAGGAAAAAAACCGATAAAAAACCACAAAATAAATAGCAGGCCATGCAGATAACCGGTGGTTTTAAATGAATAAAGATGGAGACTGGAAAATGTCCCGAACTTATAAATATGAATAATTTGAGACAGCACAAGCAATAGCATAAAAATATACAATAACCATCCGTGAATTTGCAGATCGGGACGTTTAAAGGTAAATAGCCCGGAAAAAGCCAACAGGTAAGTTCCATAATCTGCCAGCGAATCCAAACGGGCACCAAATTTGGTTACCATATTAAATGTTCGCGCAATAAAACCATCCAGAAAATCGGTTAACAGATTAATTGCAATAAAGATGGAAAACAGACTTTCATTTTTCTGAAAAAGGAGCAATAAAACAAAGGGAAAGATAATAAGGCGGTAGGCACTCAATGCATTCGGAATATTATAAATCTTCTCCTTTGCCAAGGCAAGAGTATTTGATGCATGAAGTTAGCACATTTTTTAATTCCTAAGAATGCAAAGTACAGCGAAAAAAAATGCCACCCGTTAAACGAATGGCATTTCAGAAAATTATGGTGAGAATCTTCTTATCTCATTGCTTTCCAGGCGTTGATCAAACCATTGGTTGATGCATCGTGGCCTGTTACTTTTTCGTCGTTGTTCAGTTCCGGCAGAATGGCGTTGGCCAACTGTTTACCCAACTCAACTCCCCACTGATCGAAACTGTAAATATTCCAGATAATTCCCTGAACAAAGATTTTGTGTTCGTACATGGCAATTAACGAACCCAAAACACGTGGTGTTAATTGTTTCACCAAAATCGAGTTGGTTGGGATATTGCCCATGAATATTTTAAACGGTGTTAATGCTTTAATTTCAGCTTCCGATTTTCCGGCAGCTTTTAATTCGGCAACTACCTGATCTTCCGTTTTACCCACCATCATTGCTTCGGTTTGTGCAAAGAAATTGGCCAGTAATTTCGGATGATGATCGCCCACTTTGTTGTGGTTGATTGCCGAAGCGATAAAGTCGCAGGGAATCAGTTTTGTTCCCTGGTGAATCAACTGGTAAAAAGCGTGCTGACCGTTTGTTCCGGGCTCTCCCCAGATAATCGGGCCGGTTTGGTAATCCACTTGTTCGCCTTTACGGTCAACATATTTACCGTTACTTTCCATGTTTCCTTGCTGGAAATAGGCTGAAAAACGGTGCATGTACTGGTCGTATGGAAGAATAGCTTCACTCTCGGCACCGTAAAAATTGTTGTACCAAAGTCCGATCAAGGCCAGAATTACAGGAATATTTTTATCGAAATCAGTTTCGCTGAAATGTTTGTCCATGGTATGAGCACCTTCCAGCAACTCAATGTAGTTGTCGTAACCAATGCCAAGCATAATGCTTAAACCAATGGCCGACCACAATGAGTAACGTCCACCTACCCAGTTCCAGAAACGGAACATATTTGCGGTGTCGATACCAAAAGCTGAAACTGCTTCGGCGTTTGTTGAAACAGCAACAAAGTGTTTGGCTACATTCTCCAAATCTTTTGCCGACTCCAGGAACCAGTCTTTAGCCGTGTTGGCATTGGTCATGGTTTCTTGCGTGGTAAAAGTTTTCGAAGCCACAATAAACATCGTCGTTTCCGGATCAACTTCTTTTAGTGTTTCGGCAATGTGCGTTCCGTCAACATTCGATACAAAATGCAGTTTCAAATGGTTTTTGTAAGGTTTTAACGCTTCGGTAACCATTAACGGACCAAGATCCGAACCGCCAATACCAATGTTTACAATATCGGTAATTGCCTTTCCCGTGTACCCTTTCCACTCGCCCGAAATCACTTTTTCGGTAAAACCTTTCATTTGGTCGAGCACAGCATTTACTTCGGGCATTACATCTTCGCCGTCAACAACGATTGGTGTGTTGCTGCGGTTGCGTAACGCCACATGAAGTACTGCACGGTCTTCGGTCGCATTAATTTTCTGGCCCGAAAACATGGCCGAAATCGCTTCTTTTAAACCACACTCTTCAGCCAGCTCCAGCAATGCTTCTTTCACCTCATCGTTAACAATGTTTTTCGAGAAGTCGAGCAGGATATCTTCAAATTTCAGTGAGTACTTTTCAAACCTGTCAGCATCGGCTGCAAACAGATCTTTCATATGCGTGCCTTCAAACTCGAAATATAGCTCTTCCAGTTTTTGCCAGGCTTTGGTTTCAATAGGATTAATTTTAGGTAACATATTTTTGTTTTAAGCAGGAAGACCGAAGCCTGAAGTTTTCTTCAAACCTGATGCTGCAGCCGTCCGATAGTTAATATTCTAAATTGTAGTGTTCACTCAGTACGAGCGTACCACTAATATCTCTTTACAAAGATAATTGATTCTGAAGATTGCAGCTGAAACTTTCGGGAAGGTTAATGTTGGGTTAAGAAAAAATATGTACTCGTGTAAATTAATGCATTTTCGGCCGCCACATGGCAACAACAAGGGCTGCGGTGGCCATAATTAATCCGGTGAAAACCAAACGACAGCAAAGCATGTTACTCCAATGCTCAAATCTTGCATAAGAACCAATACCTGCCAAAATAAAAGCAGCTGCTAAAAAAGAAATTAATACTATTTTTCGGGTCTTCGACATTTTGCTGGTTTTAACATTAAACGCAACAAAGCTATAAACAACGAATATTTATCCAAAGTTTTCATTTTAAAGATTGCAGAATATAATTGATTTGTAATATTTTTTACCATTTGAAGATTGGAATTTTACGATTTGATATACCGGTTTACTTTTTGCATTGATTTTCTATCTTTACCACCTCTTCCGGAGAGGAATTAAATTGTAATTATAACGCCGGAAATACAACACAATTATTAGGAATGAAACAAGTATCGATAATAGTCGCCCGGAGAGAATTATTACAATCGATACCGATTCCGTACTTTACCTTTAAAAGTTATCAATTTTGACCGTATGAAAACAGCCACATTTAAGGGATACCTGCTGGCCCTTGTTGCCACCGTTGCGTTCTCAAACGTTTACATTTTTAGTAAGGCTGCGTTAAATGAAATTCACTTAACGCAATTTGGTATTTACTGGTGTGGTTTTGGGATGCTCTTTAGTTTACTTTTTGCATTAAAAAACAAAAAGCTGGGTCAGTTAAAGGTTCTCGATAAAAGGCAACGCCGTATACTTTTGCTACTCGGCATTCTTGAAATACTCACAACCACTTCGTTTTTTATATCTATAAATATTATCCCCGACCCTTCCGTTACATCGTTTATCGGCAATCTTTTCCCGGTAATGGTTACTTTGGGTGGTATCGTGCTGCTGAAAGAAAAATTTGGTTGGGTAGAAGTTATTGGTGCATCGTTGGCGCTAATTGGCACCTTTGTTATCAGTTATTCGGGTGGTACAAGTTTAAAAACGCTGTTTATTGCCGGCACCGGCGTGGTAGTAATTAATGCGCTATTTGCCACCACCGCTACACTAATTGTAAAAGTGCATGTAAAAAATATAAGCCCTGAGCTTTTTAATCTGAACCGCTATACCTGGCTTTTCGCATTTTCGCTTATCGCATTTTTTATCTATAGCCCCGAAGCCAGCATATCATCCAGGGCTCTTGCCAACGTATCCATTGGT
>NZ_JBFHGM010000148.1:0-12322 GCF_041583095.1 Draconibacterium sp. | reverse complement strand
ATACGGCATTTCTGAAATACAAAAACAAGCGGTTATTGATCTTGTACATGAACAAAACGTGGTATTTACACTTTTCGGAAATGTTTATGCATTGAAACACTTTGCCAACATTCATCATGCCGATGCATTGATCGTAGCTCATCAGGATAATGAACTGACACAGGAATTGGCTGCGCAGCTTGTTTTTGGTGCATTTAAAGCCAACGGTAAACTTCCGGTTACTTCCGACAGGCGATTTAAAGCCGGCGATGGACTGACAGTTGAACCAAACAAAACGTTTTCGTACACTATTCCTGAAGAGGCCGGAATGAGTTCTGCTATTTTGAACCGGAAAATCGATTCGCTGGCGAATCTTGGCATTTCGGAAGGCGCATTCCCCGGCTGCCAGGTGTTGGTTGCCAAAAACGGGCAGGTGGTTTTTCACAAGTGTTACGGTTTTCAAACCTACGACAGCATTTACCCGGTAAACCGGGATAATATATACGACTGGGCATCGGTTACCAAAGTTACCGGTCCGTTGCCTGCCATTATGCGCTTAGTTGACGAGGGAAAAATGAACGTTGATGATAAGTTTAGTAAATACTGGCCCGATTTTATTGGCAGCAACAAAGAAAATCTGAGCTTACGCGAGATTTTAGCGCATCAGGCTCGATTGGCTTCGTGGATCCCGTTCTGGACAATGACAGTACAGACAAATGGCACACTTGATAAAAATGTGTTTAAAGATCATCCTTCGCCACTTTATGATATTCGCGTGTCGGAACATTTGTGTATGAATCACGATTTCAGAAAAACAATGTTCGATACCATCCGGACTTCGGAACTACTGCCCAGAAAGAAATACCTGTATTCGGGACTAAGTTTTTACCTCTACCCCCACATTATTGAAAACCTTACCGGCACTCCGTACGAATCGTATCTAAAAAACACTTTTTACCGGCCTTTGGGTGCGCATACCATTACGTTTAATGCCTACAAACACTTTCCGCTTAACCAGATTATTCCCACCGAAACGGATGACTTTTTCAGGATGGAGAAACTGCGGGGTTATGTACACGACGAAGGAGCGGCAATGATGGGCGGCGTATCGGGAAATGCCGGTTTATTTGGATCAACAAACGACATGGCCAAAGTATTTCAAATGTACTTGCAAAAAGGATATTTTGGTGGACGCCGATTTATTTCCGACTTAACGCTTAACGAATTTACACGCATCCAGTATCCCGAAAATAAAAACCGAAGAGGCCTGGGTTTCGACAAACCTAAAATCGACAATTATAAAAATGATTTGGAAGATGCCTACCCTGCAGTGTCGAGTAGCAAAAGCAGTTTTGGGCACAGCGGATACACCGGAACTTTTGCGTGGGCCGATCCCGAAAACGGGCTGCTATACATTTTTATGTCGAACCGTGTTTACCCTACCCGCAACAACAGCAAACTGTACGAATTGAACATCCGTACAGCAATGCATCAGGCCATTTACGACAGTATTATTTCTGAATAAAACACGGCCGCCCGGCTTCCCTTAAAAAATGTTAACAGGCACCTAAATGCGACCTGTTCTACAACATATCACCAAAATCTAACACCTTTATAATTCAGCTATTTACAACAAATCAACACCTCTGTGATACACATAATTTTCCTCTTGTGTTATAACATTTAACAATAGCAGTTGATGACGCTTTTATTATTAAATTATTAATTATACTTTTAAAGCACGTTCTTTACAAATACAATAATTATTAATTAATACCACAGCGATATGGAAAAAAAGATAACATTTAACGAGCTGCGTAAAATTAAAGACAGCTTGCCTGACGGTTCGATTAAACAAATAGCGCAAGAATTTGAATTAAAAGAAGAAACTGTCAGGAATTATTTCGGAGGCGCTAACTACACAGATGGAAGAGCAGTGGGAATTCACATGGAGCCGGGACCAAACGGAGGAATTGTTCTCCTGGATGATACGGCAATTTTGGAACGAGCGCAGCAATTAGCTGGCACAGCGGTTTAATAGAGAAAAAATAAAAATATTTAAGAAACTGTCCTATATTTATGGGGCAGTTTTTTTATGTCAATTATATCTAAACCATTACCTCATGAAGAAATTTACATTTTTTATTTCACTTGCATTTCTAACAGTATTATTGAGTTCGTGCGAAGCACCCTGGCAACCGTTGTATAATGGCGAAAATCTCGATGGATGGGAAACATTCATCGGAACTCCGCTTACCGGATTCGAAGAGCTACACGAACAGGCCAAACCCGAAGAGGTTTTTAAAGTTGTTGATGATGAGGGCGAAAAGCTTATTCACATTTCAGGCGAAGTAAACGGCTCGCTGGCTACTGTCGACACTTTTGCCAACTACCACCTGGAATTGGTATTTAAGTGGGGCGACCAGGTTTACACCAAACGAAACAGCGGACTGCTGTATCATAGTTTTGGCGAATTTGGTGAAGCTATTGGCACATGGATGACCAACATCGAATGCCAGCTAATGCACGAAAAGCTGGGAGACACTTACCTGATGAACAATACTTGCTGCGAAACTGAAGTAACTAAAACAGATGAAGGATTTCAATTTTCAAAAGGCGGAGAACTTACCCAGTTTGGAAAAGACTTTAACGGCCCCGGCATAATAAAATCGGTTGATGCAGAAAACCCATTAGGAGAATGGAACACTGTTGAACTGTACAGTTATGGCCGTACTACGGTTCATGTGGTTAACGGACAAGTTACCATGGTAAATACCAATACCGGAATTAATGAAGATGGACAAATAAAACCGCTGAGTTCAGGAAAAATCCAAATCCAGTCTGAAGGCGGCGATTTATTTGTAAAATCAGTTCGGATAAAACCAATTAAGGAGATTCCTGCCGAAATTCTTCAATAAAAAATATACTTTATACCCGTTTCTTTCGCAAACGGGTATATTTTTGCGCAAATTTTAAACAAATACAAAAAACATGAGTGGTAAAACTTTACGTGAACAGTTAACCTTTAAAAACACCGTATTGGGTGTGCAGTTCTTATTCGTGGCTTTTGGTGCTACCGTATTGGTGCCTTTGCTTGTGGGCATCGATCCCGCCGTTGCACTTTTCACTGCCGGAATTGGCACGCTGCTATTTCATTTAATTACCAAAGGACAGGTACCTGTTTTTTTGGGTAGCAGCTTTGCTTTTATTGCACCAATTATTGAAGCCACAAAACTTTATGGCTGGCCCGGTACACTTTCAGGAATTATTGCTGTTGGTGTAGTTTACGGCGTAGTTTCAGCACTGGTTAAATTACGTGGATTAACCTTTGTCGAGCGCCTTTTCCCATCAGTTGTTGTTGGCCCCATCATCCTGCTAATTGGATTATCGCTGGCATCTACAGCTGTTGACATGGCAAAAACCGACTGGCTGATTGCCGTGGTTTCGTTACTTACAGCCGTAACAGTAGTTATTTTCGGCAAAAAGATGATCAAACTGATTCCTATATTCATTGCCATAATTGTTGGTTACGTTCTTTCCATAATAATGGGGAAAGTTGATATGACCCCGATTAAAGAGGCTGCTTGGATAGGTTTACCCGAGTTTACCGCTCCTAAATTTAGCTGGCAGGCTATTTTGTACATGATTCCGGTAGCCATTGCCCCGATTATCGAACACGTGGGCGATATGTATGCCATTGGTGGTGTATGCGACAAAAACTTTATTGAAAAACCAGGTTTGCACCGTACGCTGCTTGGTGATGGTATTGCCAGCGGACTGGCCGGTTTTTTTGGAGGTGTGCCTAACACCACTTACTCTGAAGTAACCGGAGCCATAACACTTACCAAGGTTACAAATCCATTTATTTTACGCATAGCGGCAATAACCGCAATTGTTTTTGCTTTTGTTGGAAAAATCAGTGGTTTCCTGAAAACCATTCCACAGGCAGTTCTGGGCGGAATTATGCTTCTCCTTTTTGGAATGATCGCATCTATCGGTATTAAAACGCTGGTTGATTCAAAAACCAACATGAATGAAACCCGTAACCAGGTTATTGTTTCAATTGTTCTTACCGTTGGAATTGGTGGTGCCGTTATTTCATACGGAACCTTCTCGCTGGCAGGCATTGGTTTGGCAGCTGCAGTTGGTATCATTTTGAATTTGGTATTACCGGCAACTAAAAAAGAAGATTTATAAGAAGGATCGAGTTGCTTGCTTCGAGATAAAAAAAGGATCGGATCTTTTAAAAGATCCGATCCTTTTTCTTTTTCCTATAGGAAATTATATCTAAGCTCTATTTCTGACATTCCCTGGGTGCAGACAGCTTGTCATAAATTCATTTCCGGCTTTCCGCGCCTGCGGAAACTTTGTTTTGACCTCATTTCTAACTTTCCCGAGCTGCGGAAACCCTGTTCCGAACTCATTTCTGACTTTCCGCGCTTGCGGAAAGCCTGTTTGCAGTTGAGTTTGGCCTTTCCGGAGCTGCGGAACATTGTTTTCGTATTTTTTTTTACTTAATCTTCCAGGCCATCAAAGCTTCTCCGTGCCGGATATAAAGTACACCATTCGCCACTACCGGATGCGAAAAATGCTCCTGGCTTCCCATCGTTACTTTAAATAAACCAGCCTGATTAAGTTTACCGTTTTCGTAATTGAAAAGGCGCACATCGCCATTGGTACCATAAACAATAAATTTATTGTCGGCAAAAACTGTGCAGCCAAATGACGATCTTACTTTATCCAAAACACTTCCTGTTTCCTGATCCAGTACATTCAGATATTTATTTTCGGTAGTAACAAACAATTTATCGTCGTGTAAAACAAAACCTCCCATATTATTCTTCACCTCTTCATTACTCCACACTTCTTTTACACTGCTCCCGTCGGCCGAGAGTTCCAGTTTTGTGGTACCCTTTCCTTTATCATCGTTGGTAACAATATACAAATACGGTGCTTTATAAACAGGCGAATTGGCATGATCGCCATCGTAGCGCATGGCAATATCGTATTTCCAGAGCAAGTCACCACTTGCGCAATCAACGCCAAACACATAGTGCCGCGATACGGAAACAAAAACTTTTCGTGAAGGCAGGTTCACAATAATTGGTGAAACAAAGTGAGTGGTATCGCCGGTTGCTTCCGATGTCCAGATGGTTTTTCCGGAAAAGCGGTCGAGCTTGGCTACGCTGATATCTTTCCCTCCCGGGAAACAATAAACCGCGCGCTCGTCGATAACCACCGACTCGGCATAACCAAAATCATTCAAATGCCCTTTCAGGTCGTTTACCATATCAACTGCCCACATTTCATTTCCGGTGTTCAGATCGAAACAGGCCAGTCTTCCCAACCCCGAAGTTGCATAAACCATGTTGTCCACCACGGTTGGTGTTGATCGTGCTCCCGGAAACCGGGCAGAGTATCCGTCTCCTACAAATGATTTTCCGTTTGGTGTTTTCCACAATAAGTTACCGTTCAGATCGAAAGCAAACAGTTTGCTGATCCCGTTTTCAACTCCTACAATCAGTAATTTATCTGAAGTAATTACCGGGGACGCATAACCTGGACCAAGATTTTCGGTTGACCACAATAACTGCGGACCATTTTCGGGCCATTCGTTCAGCAGGCCGGATTCAGCGTACTTACCGTCACGGTCAGTACCGCGCCACTGGTAAACGTTTTGTGAAATTGCAAATTGACTGATAAATAATAAGAAAATCAGACAGAATAAAGAATTGATTTTTTTCATTTTCGGTTATTTAATTTTCGGTTTGTTGACAGAGTGTTGACTCATGCGAATATAAATAAAAAACACAACAGGCCGTGTTAACGCATTCTTAATCACTCTGTCAGAAAACGACTCTGAAAACAACCCTGCTGTTTTATTCTTTCAATTCGCCTCCTGCTTTTCGGGCAGATAACGCCAAAAGCGCCGTGGCATATGTTGGCGTTGTAATTTGAGGTTTTTGCGCTCTTCAATAGTAATGTGTTTAAAGTACGAGCGCCATAGTTTTTGATAAAAATCTTCGCCCTCATGTAGCAACTCCTCCTTCACCTGGCCGTTGTAAGCATTAAACTGCTTTTTTGTGAGCACCACTTCTTCCACCTTGTCATTACCATACAAAATTCCGTAGTTGCGCCGCAAATCATAAATCAGCCAGCGCTGGTCGGTAAAACGTTTTTGGTAGTGATTGATGATTAACGGAATAACATCGTATTTGGGTTCGATACCGCAAAAATACATCCGGTCTTTGGTGCGCTGAAACCGCACAAACTGCATCATTCGCATGGCCTCCTTTTTCACCTTTTGCGAGGCTTGTGTGAGATACAACACATCCGGATCGCCATAATCGGTTTCCAGGTTCAAATGCCCGCTGAACATACGACGCAAGAAGCGGTATATTTTCATTTCAATCCCCAGCTCTTCCGACAGGTAAGCATAAAACAACAGTTGTTTGTTTTTCCCCGACAGGTGTTTCTGAATGCCTTTCCAAACCCGCTCGGCTTTTTGGGGATTGGTAGCAATATCAATACTTTCAACAAAAAGATAGCGCTGCTCGCCATAACGCGAACAGATATCAACCGGAAAATCTTTTCGGCTGTAACAATCGAAAACGCAGGTTAAAAATCCCTCAAAAGTATTATCGTAGGTGTATATTTTCATGTAATCTTAAGAACATAAATTTTAGAAATCTTCATCCCCTCGCTCCTTCGTCGCGATTCCCCCTTCGAAGGGGGATTTAGGGGGATGATTTACAGTTATCAAGCCTGCTACTTTTTAGCCACTAATGCAACGTTGGCAGCACCGGTTTAAAATCGGTAAACAGCTTCAACTGCGTATCGAGCGACTTTTTGTACTTCGAGTTCATTTCGCACAGCAATTTGTGTTTTAGCCGATTGGGTTCCCATCCCATTCCCGGCGACGGTAGTTCGTTACACGTTATAAAATACTTGGCACGTTTCATCACTATCCCCAGTTTTTTAAGATGCAATGAATTTAGCCGGCGGTGTTTGCGCGCCAGAATAATCTTCTGTGCCGACTGCACCCCAACTCCGGGAATCCGAAGGATCATTTCGTAATCTGCACGGTTAATATCCACCGGAAACAGGTGCATATTTCGCAGGGCAAATCCCAGTTTCGGGTCAACGTCCAAATCAAGGAACGGCTGATCATCGCTTAATATCTCTTCGGCTTTAAAATGATAAAAACGCATCAGCCAATCGCTTTGATACAGACGGTTTTCGCGCACCAACGGCGGCCGGTTAATCGCAGGCAAACGCTCATCATAACTGTTCACCGGCAGGTAGCCTGAAAAATATACGCGTTTCAGGTTTTGCTTTTTGTACAAGCCCGACGACAGCAAAATAATCTGCCGGTCGGTTTCGGGAGTGGCTCCAACAATCAATTGTGTGCTTTGTCCGGCCGGAGCAAAACGAGGCGCTTTACGGTATTTCTGGCGTTCTTCTTTTGCTACTAAAATCGAATCGCGGATTTGCCCCATGGGTGTAACAATATCAGGGTAGTTCTTTTCCGGTGCCAGCTTTTTCAGGTTGGGCTCCGTCGGAATTTCCATGTTCACACTCAGTCGGTCGGCCCAGATTCCGGCTTCATGAATCAACTCGCGGCTCGCTCCCGGAATTGCTTTCAAATGGATATAGCCGTTGTAATTTTCTTCTTTACGCAATTTTTTAGCTACCAACACCATTCGCTCCATGGTGTAATCAGGGCTTTTTATCACGCCCGAACTCAAAAACAATCCTTCAATGTAGTTTCGGCGGTAAAATCCAATGGTAAGGTCGACGATTTCCTGTGCCGTAAAAGTTGCCCGTGGACGGTCGTTCGTGCGGCGGTTAATACAGTAAGCACAATCGTAAATACAATTGTTGGTCATCAGTATTTTAAACAGGCTCACACAGCGCCCGTCTTCGGTAAAACTGTGGCAAATGCCGCACGCCACACCACTGCCAATTCCTTTGCTGCTATTTGCCCGGTTGCTTCCGCTTGATGCACACGACACATCGTATTTTGCCGCGTCGGATAATATTTTCAGTTTTTCATGTACGGATTCATTCATGCTCGTTTCATCTCATATTGTAGTTTGTAGTCAAAAAAATCCCCGGCGTTTATGCCGGGGATCAGGAACCTCAGTTCATTTTGGGTTTAAACATTTAGGAACATTAAGGAAATATGTTGATCAAAAAAAATACATTCTATTTTGATAATTATATTATCATTTCTAACGATAATAAATTAATCATTTCTTTTTAAACTGCAAGAATATTTTCTACTTTTGAAGAAATAATTTTTCCCACATGAACTACTTTGGCAAGAATATCAAGCTGTTGCGAAAAAGAAAAAAACGCACACAAAACGAGGTGGCTGCAGCGATGGAGTTAAAACGAACTTCGGTGAATGCACTCGAAAATGAGATCAGCCAACCCACGGTTTCGCACCTTCAGGCTTTTTCTAAATATTTTGGAATCGCCATCGACACGCTGATTAATGTGGATTTGCAACAACTATCCGAAAGTCAGTTTGCCGATCTGCAAAATGGTTTTGATGTATTTATACGCGGCTCCAAATTGCGGGTAATTGCCACAACGGTTGATTCGGACAACAACGACAATATTGAGTTTGTAAACGAAAAAGCCAAAGCCGGTTATGTAAATTGTTTTGCCGACCCGGAGTACATCGGGAAACTTCCGGTTTTTCAGTTGCCGTTTTTGTCGAAAGAAAAGAAATACCGGGCTTTTACCATCGAAGGCGACTCGATGTTGCCCATCCCCGCCGGATCGATCGTAATTGGCGAATTCATTCAGGATTTCTTCAACATTAAAAGCAACGATGCCTATATTATTGTTACGCGCGACGAAGGCATTGTTTTTAAGGTGGCACATAATAATATTAAAACAGAACGCTCGCTACACCTGATTTCGCTGAATAAAGAATTTCAATCTTACGACTTGCCAATAGCAGAAGTTACCGAAGTTTGGAAATTTGTATGTTACCTGAATACCAAAATTCCGGAACCTGAAACTGACATCGATCGCCTGATGAAACAAATGGACGATATGCAACAAGCCATCAAAAAGCTCGGATCAAAAATTGGATAAGACCAAAGCAACTACTCTCGTTTTCCTTTCGTAACTTTAAAAAAGTTTGACACGGAAAATGCAGGAAGCTTTATTCTATAGTAAAATCACAAACGGACAAGTTCAGTGCGAACTTTGCCCGTGGAACTGTATTTTATCCGACAGCCAAACAGGAATTTGCAAGGTGCGCACCAACCATGGTGGCGTTTTAATCACCAACGTGTATAATAAAGTGGCCGCGATTGGTTCGGATCCCATCGAGAAAAAACCGCTTTACCATTTCCACCCCGGCAAAAACATTTTATCGGTTGGAGAAGTAGGTTGTAACCTGCAATGCAGCTTTTGCCAAAACCACCGGATTTCGCAATGTAAAGCTTCTGAATTCTCCGGGTTTCACAACATCAGCGCTGAGAAGATTGTAAAAGAAGCGCAAAAAACCTGGAACAATATCGGCATCGCATACACCTACAACGAACCTTTTACTTTTTACGAGTTTTTATTGGATACCGCACAACTGGCTCATTCAAAAGGCTTAAAAAATGTAGTGGTTTCCAATGGTTATATCAATAAAGAACCGTTGCAAAAATTGCTGCCATTTATTGATGCTTTTAATATCGATCTGAAAGCATTCTCAAACCACTTCTATAAAAAATACACCAAAGGAAAATTGCAACCGGTGCTAAATACTCTCAAACAAATTGCTGAGAGTCCGGCCCATCTGGAAATTACAACGCTGGTTATTCCCGGGTTGAACGATGATGCTACTGAATTTAAAAATATGGTATACTGGATCGCCTCTGAGTTGAGAAACGATGTCCCGCTGCATCTTTCGCGCTACTACCCGCAATACAAGTTAAATGCACCCGCCACGCCAATTGAAACATTAGTTGAGTTGTACGATGTGGCCAAAACACAACTTCAACATGTTTACCTTGGAAACGTTAGCGACCAGGAACGATCAACCACTTATTGCAAGAATTGCAACGCGCCACTTATTTCACGAAATCACTACAATACGGATATCACAACGCTTGATGCGGATGGAAAATGTAAAAATTGCGGGACTTTCGCTTCTGTAATTATTTAGCAAGCATTTCGTAAAGCACACCTTCGCGCAAGGCAAAATCGGTTTGTATGATCTGTTTAATTCCAATTGAAGAAATCAGCGTTTCTATCAGGATTACAGCCGGCACAATCAAATCTACACGCACATAATCCATTCCTTTCATTTGCAAACGTTCGTCGCGGGTGGATTGCAGCAATTTTTTATAAACATCATAGAATTCCTCCAGCGAAACGACCTGCGTTACCCGCTGTTTCTCTCCCGGATTTACCTCATCGATCATATCCGCAATAGTATCAAAAGCACCGGAGCAACCAATTAAAGTAGCAACCTTCTTTTCTTTACAATTCTGAATTGCCGAGTGATGTTCTTCAGCAAAAAACTTTTGAAGTTCTTTGATTTGTTCATCACTTACCGGATCAGAAAGATCGAGCGAATTAATGATGCGGGACATGCCGGTTGGCCGGCTTTCTTTCCATAGAATTGTCTCCATATGGGTTAATATCAACTCGTTACTACCACCTCCAATGTCCAGTATTACAGAAGGGAATTCAATTTTTCCGAAAGCCAGCAAAACACCCTTAAAAATAAGCTCTGCTTCGCGCTCTCCGGAAATAATTTCAACAGAACAAGCACAAATCTTTTCAATTTCGGCTACAAATTCGGCTTTATTATCGGCTGTGCGCACCGCCGATGTCGCAAAAACTTTTATTTCATCAACACCAAAAGTCTCCATCACCTTTTTATGCGAAATAAACGCTGCCTTCGTCCGCAAATTAGCCTCATCACTAATCTGGTTATCCCTGATTTTTCCGTCGCCCAGTTTCACCATTTCCTTGCTTTGGTGCAAAAGTTTGTAATTTACACCATTCATTTCGGCAATAAGCAGGTTGCAGGTGTTGGTTCCTAAATCGATAACGGCAATGCGCATAAAATAATCTTGAGTTGTTGAATGGCGACAAATTAAGACACCTTTGCTATAATATCCAAAGCTTTCTTCGTATTTCATGCGGGCTCCCCCAACAATGATCTGCTTCAGCTATTTTTTAGTTCTGGCCGATTGTTTTAATTTGCACTAACAATTAAAGTATGCTACAGCAACTTAAACAAAAAATACAATCGCTCGGGTTTCTCGATCATGCCATTCTTCCGGTTTCGTTTTTGGAGGAAGAAGAGCCTCGTCTGAAAACGTGGCTGGCCAACGATATGTATGGCGAAATGGGCTACATGAACCGTAATATTGATAAGCGTTTAGATCCTTCGTTGCTGGTTGAGAATGCGAAAACCATTATTGTTGTGCTGCTGAACTATTACCCGGAATCAATGCAGGAAGACCAAACGGCGCCGGTACTTTCAAAGTACGCTTACGGCACCGATTATCATTTTGTGATGAAAGACAAATTGAAGGAACTGCTTCAATTTATCCAGGAAGAAATCGCACCTTGCTCAGGTAGACCTTTTGTTGATTCGGCACCGGTTCTAGAGCGTGCCTGGGCGCGAAAAGCAGGCCTGGGGTGGGTAGGAAAAAACAGCAACCTTATTTCGCCGGAACATGGCAGTTTCTTTTTTATTGGCGAACTGATCATCGATACTGAACTGCCTTACGACGACCCGAAACCGGTGCGCGACCATTGCGGGCGATGCACAAAATGTATTGATGCCTGCCCCACAAAAGCCATTGTTGCCGAGCGCGTGGTTGATGCCCGGAAATGTATCTCGTACCAAACCATTGAAGTGCGGGGCGAAATGGATGCCAATTTAAAAGGCCAGTTTGAAAACCGGGTATTTGGCTGCGATATTTGCCAGGATGTGTGTCCCTGGAATTTAAAATCGGCACCACACAACGAGACAGGTTTAAAACCTCACCCCAAACTTTTATCGCTTCAGAAACAGGATTGGGAAAATATGGAACGTCCGTTGTTTAACGAGCTATTTAAAAACTCGGCGGTAAAACGAACCGGTTATAAGGGATTGCAACGAAACCTAAGATTTCTGGGAGATGGCGAAGAAATTTAAATTTGAAACCTTCCTGATCAACGGGCCGTTTAAAGGCGTTTATGCTGAATTTCCTTTTGACAGTCGGGAAGAATTTGGAACAAAACGACATGTGTGGTGCCAGGTTTCGATTGATGATCATGTAGTTTCAATGAATTTATTACCAAACGGAAAAGGCGGCCACTGGCTTCATCT
>NZ_JBFHGM010000147.1:0-12330 GCF_041583095.1 Draconibacterium sp. | reverse complement strand
CCAAAATCAGATTATGTGAAACTGATAGAAACCTGGAATCCTAAAAACTTTAATGCCAATAAAATTGCAAAGCTGGCGAAAAATGCTGGAATGAAATATTTGGTAATTACCACAAAACATCATGAAGGTTTTTGTTTGTGGGATTCCAAATATACCGAATACGACATTGCCAATTCACCTATGAAAGGACGCGATTTTATTCAGGAACTGGCCGATGCATGCGAAAGACAGGGCATTCGGTTTGGTACCTATTACAGTATTATCGACTGGAACCACCCATCGCACGATATTCCGGATGCAGAAGCTAAAGATGTTGAACGAAAACGCTGGCAAAATCCAAAATTGCATGAGGGTAAGAAAACGGAATATGTGCAATACATGAAAAATCAGATAAAAGAGCTGATTGAAAATTATGATACCGATATTTTATGGTTCGATGGCGATTGGACCGATTACTGGACACTGGAAGATGGTGATGACTTGTACCAATTTATCCGGGAATTAAAACCCGATATTATCATCAATAACCGTGTTTCGAAACGAAAAATATTTAAAAAAGATTTTGGGACACCCGAACAAAAACATCCGGGTGAATCACTTGACCATTACTGGGAAGCCTGTTATACCACAAATGGTTCGTGGGGATTTAAAATAAAAGATAACAACTGGAAAACGCCGCAAGTGGTTTACGATAAATTGAAAGATATAAATGGAAAAGGGGGAAACTTTCTGCTGAATGTAGGGCCCGACGGGAATGGTGAAGTGCCTAAAGCATCTGCTGATATTTTATTGGAAGTTGGTAGAATGTTAAAAAAGGAATAGTTCAAGGAGTGTAACTACAAAAAGTTTTTTCATTCAGGTGTTTTTGGTCTCGTTTTGAAAGCGAAAAATTCAGAAACCTAACTGATTTTTGTAAAGTATTAAAAATGAACGTTTAATTTAAAATATATTCAAGTGAAAAAGGTGTGTTTCATTTGGTTCGATATAAAATGGAGAGATAGTTGATTTATATGTATTTCTCCGGAAATAATAGGGAATACAATTTAAATTATTGGCATTATTCCGGTGAATTGGTATAATGCCAATAATTTAAATTATGTAGTAATTGCACTGCCATCGGGCCAGGAGCCAAAAGCCTGTTTTTCAAACTGCATGTTTCCATCCTCACCTTTGAAAATGTTTATCCATGCTTCCCAGTTTTCCTTATCAATAGCAGGATAGTCTAAACGGTAATGGCTACAACGGCTTTCGGTGCGCATCAGCGATGTCTTTAATTTCATCTCTGAACTAATAATCATATTTCGTGTTTCATGTGCCAGGCGTAATTCGTGCATGTCGGCTGCGCGTAACATTGGCATGTGGTGGTCGCGTAATTCCTCAACATAAGCTAAAGCGGCGCGCAACATACTTTCTTTTTTTATGTAGAGCACAAAGTTCGGGATCATTATTCCCTGTAAGGTTTGTGTTACCCAAGCCGGGCCATAACCTGCTTTTCGTTTTAAGGGTGCAAGTATCTGTTCCTGAATTTCCTCCTGTTTTGCTTCAGAAATCACGGGTCTTTCTTTTTCTTTTGAATAGGCTGCTGCGGCCTCTCCGGCAATAGCTCCCTGCACTGCCGAACCTGCCAGAGACGAACCAATTTGTGTATAAATGGCACCGGCCATGTACGATCCCAAAGCATCACCGGCAGCATAAAGACCGGGAATATTCGATTCGCATTTTTCGTTAACAGGTACCAATCCCTCTGATTTATGGATGGCCATTCCGGCAGAAGAACCACCAACCATATTTCCACCCATTCCCGGAGGGCCTCCACCTTCTCCGTCAGGGCCTCTGCCTTTACGTTTTTTCCCTTCCGTAGGAGGACCACCAGGTTTTTTCCCATCACCTTCTCCCGGAGGTGGTCCCTGGCGTTTTTCTTGAGCGCTGCCGATGAGTGTAGGACGATATGGACCACCCTCAATCATACTATTGCCAGTTCCCGGGCGCCCCATTGATACGGGCCCTCCTCCTGTCATATAGGCCTGGTAATTCATATCTACTCCCAAATCGTGGCGGATTCCAACTCCGGTAGTTCCGCATTTGCGGTCGAACATTCCGTGCCAACCATCGTAGCAGGCAGCAGGATTGGTGGCTGAGCCTCCATGACCGTCGTTCCATTCTTTTCCCGTAACCTTAGCACCAATGTTGTATGCCATAATTGTTCCGTCGTGGGTAAGGTCGCAGATCGGGAATCCATTGGGTTTAAAACCTCCCGCGCCTGTACATAAAATCACGCTCGGGGCTTTAAAAAAGTGTACTTTCTCCTCATCTGCACTAAAGCCCGCGGCCCCTGCAATTTTTCCGTTTTCTTTTACCAGGTGGGTGATGGTTACTCTTTCAATTAAAGGTATATTTCGTTTTTCTATGGGATTTGTGAATGCCTTATTGTACAAGGGTGATTCGAAAAATCCCCAATCGCGGAGTTCGTTTACACGTTCCTTTGAATGTTCAGCCACCTGGCGGGTATAAACCGGGTTGTTTGTGCCAATTGCTGAAGCTGAAACTTGCTGAACAAACTCATCAATACTCAGGTTTTCATTTTTTGGATCGTACTGAAAAATACCTTTTGCAAATGGTGTTTGTCCCGAAGAACCCAAACGACCTTTTGAAACCAGAACTACATTGGCTCCTGCATCATGAGCTTTTACGGCAGCAAAAAGTCCGGCCATGCCGCCTCCAATAACCAGTACGTCGGTTTCGTATTCTCTGTTGCTTAATTCTGTGCTATCCATTTTGGTAAAGTTCTCTGCCCAGCCCGAAAGTGCTGATGCTCCAAAAATAGCTGCTCCAGTCGCGCTTGCAGCGGTTCCTATAAAACGGCGACGCGAAATATTATTTGGTGTTTTTACTCTATTCATTTTTATGCTTTTTTGTTTTTGGAAAGAAATAGGTTTTTAAAAGAAGTAGCACTCCTGTGCCCGAAGCAATTAGAATAAATGTTGTCATTGGTTTATCTATATGGCGCCCGAGTTTTATTGCATGCCAGCTTGCTATTGCTATAAAAAGCATCGATAATATTCCATGAATTACCTGCCATGTATTATACGACAGCGGAATTATTTTTCGGAAAAGCGATGTTAACCCGAGGATTAGGATTAAGTTCCAGGCTACAATTCCTAAAATTATTCCTGGATTATTGAAAGTGGATAGCATTTGAATAAACCCGTCGATTGGGTCGATCCCTGCTTCGTAGTATCGAGGAAGCACTATTAGAAAAGGGTGAACCAAAAGTACAGTTACGAAAAAGTATCCAATATATCTGTGCCAGTTTACTATCCGGCTCATTTTATGTTCTTTGATTACAGTTCGGTTACTTCGTGCCAGAAAAAATTGCATCAGCATGAGTGAGAATGAAATCAGGGTGATAAGGGAAATGGTTTCTTTTAAATTGCTGCGCCTGGGAACATCTCCCAAAGCCCAAAAAAGTACCGGCAGACCAATAAAAATCAGTATGGCTGCAATACGGTTGTATGTTTTTATTTTGTTTTGCATGATTTTTGAGTTTTGATTGAAACGTCATTGTTGACGTTTCAGCATGACATATTAAAAAGCTTATCTACCCCCATGAGACAATTACGGGTATCGATTTTTCAGGAGTTATTGTTATTGCATCAACCGGACAGTACATCCGGCACAAATGGCAAATCTGGCAATCCGCCGGGTATTTAATCTCTGCTTTTTTTGTTTCCGGATTTAATCGGAATACATCGGTGGGGCAGGTAGCCACACAGGTTCCGCATCCTATACATCCGTTTATACTATTTATTGCCATATTTTGAGTTTTTAATTGGTACTTTCTAAATCTGGAATAAAGTTGAAGGTATTTAATATGCTTTGAAAAAATAATCTGCGAGTCCGGGAGTTTTAAAAACGAATCCGGAATTTTACCCGATTAATAAAAAAAGGAGACTGATGCCTCGTCTTTCCGAACGTGTAAGTAAAATTAATTCAAATAACTTTCAACCACATTATTTCTGGTTTGAGCATGGGTTTTTAATGTTTCAACGGCCGAATCGAACTGGCTGTCGGAACTTAAAAATGAATAACCCGATTCTTCGGCATAAACATATTCTTTTATCAAATCGTAGTAGGTTGAATACGTCGAAATCATTTCAGAAGGACTAAATACCTCATCGATAAATTGTTGCAAATACCCTTCATAAATTGCTTCGTATTCGGGCTGTGCAATAATGTATTTTATAAGTGGCCAACTACTGCTCACTTCGCTCATCGACAAACTTAAGGTTCCATACCTTTTACCTTCCTGGAAAGCTTCGTTATTATCCCACGGAATCCAGGTGAGTAAACTGTTAACCGGATTATTGTATAAATAATAGTTGTGGGTCATGTTTCCGTATGTATCCCAATTTTGAATGATGTTGTTGGCGGCCAGGTATTTTAAAAATGCATCTACATTAAACACGCTTTCGAGGTTGTTCTTCCAGGCTTCCACATCCGATGTGCGTAAGGAACTGTTTATGATATCGTACAAGGTACGTGCATCAGAATAATTTGCGGAGTCCTCATTGGTTTTTAATTCCAGTTCGCTTGTGTCGAATGTGCCACTTGCAAATGTGGCAGCACTTCCATCGGGTTTGTAAAGGTTGCCCGAACCATCGGTAAATTGAGTTTTAATTACCGAATCGTCAACTTCTTCAACAATGGTATAAAGTCCGTAATATTGAGGGCCACTACCGTAATCAACATAAACCACACAAAATGCAGTTTGTGATGATGCGAGTCCAAACTGGCGGAATACGTCGGCACCAACTTTTTCGCGCATTTGCGATAAATCGAGGTAGTTGTTTTTCAGGTTCAACTGTTTAAAACCATAAAAACGTTGGTTTTTTATGGCCGGATAGTCGTCTTCAAATTCATCGAAATCTAATTTAAATGACAGCTTTTTAATACCGGATTGATATGCTGATTGTAAACTTGAATTCCCTTTATAACGAATTCCAACGTGATACCACTCGGTGTTGTTAAACTTAAACGAGCAGGGTACAAACATTGGATCATCAAAGTCGATCGACTGTCCGGGGCGACCACTACTTGAACTTAAAATTGATGATAAGTTCGATTGCATCTCTGACCAGTCGTCGCTGTCGATGGTAATGTCGAAACGCAATACTTCGTTTTGATTAAAAACCACATCGTAATTCAGTTCCGCACTTTTACTGTGTGTCGCATCATCCCAGTCGGAATAATCGGCGATGTCAATAATCACTTCCTCTTCTTCCTCTTCGTTCTCAACGATTGATTCTTCATCGCGACAAGCGCAAAATAATAGTAGCAGAAGTGTCGTTGTTAATAGGCTTTTTATTTTCATTTTCTATCTGTGTTAAAATTTGATTTTGTATCCTAAGCTGATAATATGACGGTTTCTATATTCTGTGTTATAGTAGTCGAATTTGTAGCTAACTCCCAGGTAGTTCTTTTTGAACAGTTTATAATCTGCCCCAACGGCATATCTCGTTTTGTATAATCCGCTATCGTTGAGATCTTGAAACAGCTGAACCGAAACGTATGGATTAATTTTAAAGTTGGGTATGTCGTATTTTAGTTTTGCTTTGTAACGCAGAAAATTTTTGTCATCAACATCGTCATCGGAATAGTTGCTGTACGTTAATCGAAATGAAGGTTCAAAACGTCCATACTTTTTTTCAGCAGTAGCATTAAATGCATATCTGCCAAAATATTCGGTGTCCTTTTCATCCCGAACATTGCCTACTAGGCCATAAGATGCGCCCAATGTAAACAGTTTTGAGAGTTTGTATTCTAATTCGCTCTCCAGAAGGTATTTGTCAAGCGAAAAGTCATCTTCAAAACGTAACTCTGGAGTGATGGTAAACTTTAACTTTTTTACCGGTTTAAAGCTCAAATCAAGTTTTGTTCTGGTCTGAAATTCGTTTTCTGTTTCTTGTCCCGAAACATTTGATGTTGCTACAAAAAATGCTGCAATCATCAGGCTTATTACGAGTTTTGTGTTCATTTTAAATTATATTTCTGGTTTTATTTCTCTGAAGCTATTTTTTCGGTTGGCAGTGGCTGAGGAACTTCGTTTTTCCCATTCACATTAAAATAAAGGGTAATGTCGGCCACGTCTTTTAAAAAATCTATTTTCTGAATCTCGTAGCGTTTAATATTAATCCCGGTACGTTCCCTTAGATCGGCAAGAAGTGCCTCTTTGTTATCGTCGTGGATGTTTTCAATTTTTTCGTAAATCAATCGAATCGAACCTTCCTGTTTTAGCATCAATCGTTTTTCGAGTAGCCATAGTCCGCCAACTATTGCGGCGTTGGTGAAAATAAGTTCAACGTAACTTACTTTTTTGTTGGCCAGTGCATTAATTACAGAAATGCCGATAACAATAAATAAGTAGGTCATTTCTTTTATGGGAATGGCATCGGTTCGGTAGCGGATTATGCCAAAAATGGCAAATAAACCAAGGGCAAAACCTAATTCCAGTTTTACGCTATTTAGTAAGAAACTTAAAAGAAAAACAACAGTTCCTACCGAAAGAAAACTAAAATAGAAGTCTTTTCTCCGGCTGTTTTGTGCGTATATATAATGCACTACTAAAAAGCTTACAAATAGATTTAATGCCAAGCGAACCAAAAGCTCGGTAAAATCACCAACATTAATAATTTTAATACCTAAAAAACGTAATTGCTCTTCCCAGCTGCTTAGCTCGGCCAGTTCGGTAGAGCCAATGTTTCTAATGGTGTCGATTACTGTTCCTGTTTCGTGTAGCATGGTTTAAAATTTAAATGTTGAACAAACTGTTTGTGGAGTTGAGCGTTTTCTCAATCATCCTGATTTTGTGTTTAAAATTGTTGCGTTTTATGGTAGAGTCGGTAACAGTTCTGCCTATACAATATTTGCTGAATCCCGAGGTTTTTATGCGTTGGTTGCGCAGCGCCCTGGCAAGTGGCGATGCTGATGGCGAGCCTTCCGATTTAATTTCAACAATAACAAGCTTGTCGAGCGAAATTTGCTTGTTGTCGGTTTTAAATCCAAGGTTAAAATCGATGGTGCAGCGCTCTTTAAAATTTTTGTTTACCAGTGTAATTCGCGAAAAATTATTGATTAACGACGGCGACAAATCTTCAACCGAAAATGGTGTAAGTTCCTGCAAAAATGTTCCTTCGTTATCGCTAAAATTATTATTGGATTCGGTTGAAATTCGTCTTTTTATGGTGCGTCCTTTATTGTTTTTAAACTTTACTTCTAAAAAACTAATGCCGCTCGAAACATAACTGCGTCGCCTTATTTTATACCGGTTTAGTTTGCCGTTGTGATGTGCTGTAAACATGCGGCTTTTTTCTGTATCGTAATAAATGGTAGAGTAGGGCAGAGCAACTTCGTTTTTCATGGTAAGTATAAAATAATCGTCCTGAACTGCTTCGAGTAAACGGTGCAATTCACTTGCGTGAAACCAGTATTTTGTATCGGTTCGGTTCATCAACTTTACCTGTTCCATTTCTTCCAGTTTTATGGGAGCGAACAAGTCTGTTTCTCTGATTTTCATATTTATTAAAGTTTTATTGCGTTATTGTTGCAGAAGTATTAAATTCGTTGTTAAAATATTGATGTATAGTTTATTAAGAAAGCAAACTCGACGAATTGGGAGATTTTCCAAACGAATTGATTGAAATGTCAAACAAAAAAAATGGGAAGACTAAACACTGCCTTCCCATTTTATCTTAGGTCTAACTATGCTGCTTTTATTGCGGTCCGCCTCTGTGTTGTTTCTTTTCCTGTTTTTTTAAATAAGCAGCAAATTGCACTTGTTGTTCCTCGGTTAAAACTGCTTTTACTTTGTTTTCCATTCCTGTTTTTAAAGCTTCCATTTTACTTCTGTCGGGTCGGCCCGTACTTGTTGCCTTTTTTACATCGGCAAAATGTTCCTGGTAAATAGTCAACACTTGCTTTTCCTGTTTTTCGTTAAGCGAAATGTCTTCGGCAAGTTCTGCTACCATTTTCTTAATTTGTTTTGAGTTTGGAATTGGAGGAGGTCCTTGCTGTCCACTGGGGCTTTGTGCAAAAATTACATTTCCCGTTCCTATTAGAATAAGCATAATAATTATGCTGACGGTAGAAACTAAATTAATTCTGTTTTCTTGTTTTTCTGTTGTTCTCATTTTGCAAATTTTTATTGTTATTTAATAAGTAGTTTATTTTGAACAGGTAAGCGTTTGTATTCATCGCTGTGGATAATTCAACCGGTCATACAAGTTCGTTATGTAATTATTCTCGATTCAAAGAAATAGGACGCGGAAATGAAATGGAAAGAAAATCTATGGATTGGAAAATTTTATCGACAGTTTCGAAAAATGTGATGTAAGTTTTAACTTAAAAAGGAAGATCTGGAACTTTTAGGATTTGTTCTCTAAATCCGATTTGCTACTTTTGGTGCAACTATCAACCATTGTCAGCTTTAAAGAATAGTGAAAATACATGTTTGCAGACGAGCCTTATACCAGAAAACAGCTATTCCCTCAAAACTTGATTTATAAGTGCTTATACATGTATTTATGCCAATATACACAACTAGCTTTAAAGTGAGTATTTTGTGCATATGTAATTGGGCTTTTGGTGTATACATAAAACAATAGCAAACTACATTACTATCGCTTTAGTTTTTAGTATTGATAAACATTTTGACTAATAAATTTATTTGAAGTGCAAACCTTTGAAACTTGATCTAATGTGGAGAAAATGGCTAATAATAACCTTGATTCTATTTTCCGGGAGCTTAAACTTATGTGCCCAAAATCTTCTGTCTTTCACTGAAATATTGACAAGAGAAGGTGAAGAAAACCTGAGTGTACGCCAAATTATTCAGGATAATAATGGTTTCTTGTGGTTAGCCACATTCAATGGTTTATACCGTTATAAAGGCGACGATTATATTATTCAACATGAATTTAAGAATAAGCTTGAAATAAATTCGGATGTAACATCGATTGTGCAGGATCAGCAAAATAATATCTGGATTGGAACGAATAATGGACTATTAAAATATAATTTAATTACCGAGGATATTGTTACTTATCTTCACTATGAAACTGATTCTTTATCGCTTAGCGACGATAAAATCAGGTGTTTGGAAGTGGATGCACACGGACAACTTTGGATAGGGACACGAGAGGGTGGGATTAATTTGTACAACGATGCAAACAATAGTTTTATAAGAATAACAGTTGGTGACGATGCGTTTAATTCACCAATGTATATTAAAAGTATTCTGAGTGCTAGTGATGGTAAGATGTGGATTGGGACCTGGCAAAATGGGCTATATTGCCTCTCTGTTGATGGATTCAATGCAGGGGTTCTAAAAAACTATAGGAAAGAATCGCCCGGAGATTTTTTAAGTCATAATTACGTGTACTGTTTGTATGAAGATAAAGATGGAAAAATAGTGGCTGGTACCCGCAATGGATTAAATGTTATTGAGCCAGAATCAGGTGAGATCAAGTCGTATTTTGTTGCTTCAGGTTTCTCGGGCGGAGAGATGAGTAATATTTTTCGTTCTGTAAACAGAATTAGTAATGGTAAGTTGTGGATAGGTACTTGGGCTGGCTTGATTATGTGTAATCATTTTACGGATATAGAAACCGGTAACTTTGATTTGATGTTACACGATCGTAAAAATGCACATTCAATCTCGCACGATCAGATAATGGACGTGTTTGAGGATAAATCGGGTAGCGTATGGATTGGAACTGAGAATGGCCTGAACCATTATGATCCATACCAAAATCAGTTTCAACTGCTTGGAGATAAGGTGATTGATGATTTAACTGAGCAAACAGCAACCTGTTTTTGTCCATACAAGGATGGGATGTTAATTTTAACACGTTCTAATGGAGTGATATTTAAGAACGATAAAGGAGCGAACTACTTCCCAACCAAGAAAGGATTTTCACAGTTTGGCGAGAAATTATATTCCTTACTTATTGATGCAAAAAATAATGTATGGGTAGGCACCTATAGTGGTTTACTCATTAAAATGGATGGTTGCACCAAGCGCTTTAGTACCTATAAGCATTCGGAGAATGAAATCCCCATTTATGCCCTTGCCGAATCGGAAGATGGTAATATTCTGGTTGGAACCAATGGTGAAGGATTGAAATATTTTGATCCGAATAGCCAAAGGTTTACAACGCACAGTGGTTTATCCGGGAGTGTTAGTATCAATGATATTTTTTTTGATAAAAATAGAAATTTATGGATAGCAGCCGAGCTTGGAATATTCAGACGGAAAGCGGGAGATTATTTCTTCGAATTTTATCTTCCTGATAACGTAAACGAGATACTAAATCCAAACATCTTTATCAACATCGCTCAATCCATCGATGGTAAAGTATTTGCAGCCGGACGAAATGGCCTGTATGAATATAAGCCTGTATTAAATGCCTTTGAACGAATTGAATTTGTTAATGCAGATAATTTGTGGGTTACAAATATTCAGTTCGATATGGATAAGAACATGTGGTTAAACCTAAACTTTAACCGCATTGCAAAATGGAAGCAGGGGAGTGACCAACTCGATTTTTTTAATATAGACAACGGTATTAGAAGTAGTCAGTATAACCGGCGTGGTTTTTTTATTGATAAACAAAATAGGCTTTATTTAAGTGGATTCGATCATATCTACCAATTTAACACTGCTGATCCGGTCGTAAATATGTATTCCCCGGCGCCTGTTTTTACATCGCTTACTATAAATAATACCGATGTTCATGTGGGAACAAAGATTAATAATCAGGAGATTCTAATCCAAAATATTAATAGTTCAAAAGCCCTTAAATTAAATCATCTTAATAAAGATTTTACCCTGGCATTTACATCAACTTCCTACATCGATAAAACAGATAATCGTTTTCGGTATATGCTTCACGGATACGATAAGGAATGGCATGTTGGAACTCAACATACGGCACACTATACCAATCTTTCGCCGGGGAAATATACTTTCGAGGTTTTTGCCGCCAATAACGATGGCTTGTGGAGCAACGAATCGTCTGTACTTTCAATACAGATTAAGCCGTCTCCTCTATTAAGTGTTTGGGCTATTATGTTGTATATAATTATTTCGATTCTCACCTTTTATCAAATTCGTAAAACAATTCTTGCCAGAATGCGCTTAAAGCAGGAGTTGCTAATTGAACGAGTTAAACGCGATAAAGAAGATAAGTTTCACCAGGAGCGTTTGCAGTTTTATACCAATATTTCGCACGAGTTGCGAACACCCTTAACTTTAATAATGGGGCCTATCAAACAACTTATCGATGAAGAAAAAGAAGATGAAAATAAAATAAGACTACAGCAGTTTGTATTGAATAATGCACAGCGCCTGCTATCGTTGGTAAACCAATTGCTCGATTTCAGGAAATCGGTTTACCAGGGAATGAAGTTAAAGGTAACATACCTCAATATTGTTGAGGTGTTAGAATCGAACATTGAGGCCTTTGAGTTTATGGCCCATGAAAAGCTGATTAAAACCGAATTTAACACGCAGAACGTATGTATTCATGGGTGGTTCGATCTGGAAAAACTCGATATTATTCTTTTCAATATTTTATCGAATGCCTACAAGTATACTCCGGGGCAAGGAATTGTAAATATCGATTTGAAAGTTGCCGGAGCAAACTCACTTTGTAAATTTGAACATGTTGAGCTAAAGATTTCGAACACCGGAAAAGGTATTGAAAAAGACTCCCAGAATAAGGTTTTCGAACGCTTTTATCAGGGCAGTAATAATGCCGAATCGGCAAATACCGGAACCGGAATCGGACTTTCTCTGGTGAAAAATCTTGTCGAACTTAATCATGGAGTCATAACGCTGGAGAGTGAGCCCGGAAAGTCAACCACTTTTTCTGTTTTGTTGCCTCTTAACAAAAGCGAGTTTTCTGACGATGAAATATTCGACTTTAAACGCGATGCCAACAGAAGAACACGAGAGCTGATTAAATATACTAAACCTGCCGATCCTAAAATTTTATCTGAAAAAGAGAATGAGAATAAAAAGCAAATTGTTGTTATAGAAGATAATTACGAGTTACGCGAGTTTTTATACGGATTTTTATCGGAAGATTACGAAGTGTTTACAGTAAAAAACGGAATTGAAGGATTGAAGATATGTGAAGAAAAGAATCCTGATCTTGTTATCTCCGATATAATGATGGATAAAATGGATGGTTTGCAGTTTTGTAAAAAATTGAAAGCTACACCAGAAATTAGTCATATTCCGGTTATTCTAATGACTGCTCTTGCCTCGGT
>NZ_JBFHGM010000146.1:0-12423 GCF_041583095.1 Draconibacterium sp. | reverse complement strand
TGCTTCTCGAACAATTGAAATATTACATTTTAAAGAACCTGATTCTTGTCCAAATGAATTATTGTAAGACATGAATGTCAGAAAAATCAGTAATATTTTTAATAATTGTTTCATTTTTCAAAATGTGTGGTAACGGTTGGTACATGTTGTCGGGGCGGATTTCGAAGAGCGTTCCTGTCCGAAGGACACGGAACTGCGAAACGAGAATCCGCAGTTGGCGTACCACCGAACCCCGCCCTGCAATATGTACTTTGTTACCGCCTGGTTTTTATTCATTTTTCACTCGAATGTATTTTACTGAAGATTCTGTTGGCTTTGAATCACCGCTGCCAAGTCCAATTGTATCTTCATCAATAAATTCAACTTTATATTCTTTTGTGGTTTCCAAATCATAAATTGAAAAAAGGTCACTACCAATTTTCTTTTCGGTTAACCTAAATTCATAATTTGAGGTTCTGCGAATTCCTGTCACCCAAGTGTCGTTTGTTTCGACAAACATTTTGACATATTTGTTGTCATTGAGAGAAACTACTTTTCCAATTAGTTTTACTCCTGAATTTTCTTCAATTTTAATTTCAATTCCATTAAACATTGAACGACCTTCCAACTTCCATGTTCCCTTAAAATTTTCAATCGGTGTCTCATTTAATTTGTCACAACTTGAGATTAGAAGTCCGAGCAATAAAATGATTCCGAGTCCAGTAATTTTTGATTTTGTTATAGTTCCTTTCATATTTTTTGTCTGTTTTTTTCTTTCAAACTTGGCGGTAACTATTCTATAACACCACCAAGTGATGTTATTTTCCTTATGACATTAAAAAAAGTGTTGTTACACACACGCTGAGGCATGGGAAACACACTTATTATGTAAATCTTATTTTTTACTGTTATTTCAGGGCGCGTATTCACGGTTACCGGTTTTAGTGCTTTAAAACTAAACATATTTTTTATGTTTCAGGTTGTTAGGTGGTAAAATCTATTAACATATATATTCTGAATTGCGAAGTATATGGGAAAAAACCGTCAGGATTGTTGTTTTGCGCACAAAACGCGAAAAAAAATCATCAGGATTTACATTTTGCCGACAAAACAAGCAGCTGAATCATCAGGATCAGGATTTTACACGCAAAATATGAATCTGAACCGTCAGGATTGTTGTTTTGCGCACAAAACGCGAAAAAAAATCATCAGGATTTACATTTTGCCGGCAAAACAAGGATCTGAATCATCAGGATCAGGATTTTACACGCAAAATATGAATCTGAACCGTCAGGATTGTTGTTTTACGCACAAAACGCGAAAAAAAATCATCAGGATTTACATTTTACCGGCAAAACAAGGATCTGAATCATCAGGATCAGGATTTTACACGCAAAATATGAATCTGAACCGTCAGAATTGTTGTTTTGCGCACAAAACATAAAAAAAAATCAGCCAAGCATTGATTTTCTGAACCAATGGCCGTAAATTGCATACTTATTATTCTAACCTTTAAATAGTTTTATCATGCTTAACAAAATTTATTACTCCTACTTCACGCTTGCAGCATTAACTGCATTGGTTCAAAAAATTGTTAATCTTTTAAGTGCAAAACTTCCCGAAGACCAGATGGTAACATCCCTGCTTGCCCGTTTTCAACCACAGCTTGAAAAAGCCTTGAGGGCCATTGGCAGTACTACCAAAACTCCGCTTACCGAAATTGTACAGGCAGCTGATTTACGACGCGATAATACTTTCCGCTCGTTGCGCGATACAATTCAAGCCGGCATGCGCCGTCAAAACGAAGCCTATCGCACCGCTTGCGAAACCTTGTGGCTCGAGTTCGAAAAAAACGGGCTTCTGTTGTACGCTATCCCGCGCGATAGACAAACCGCGGCTACTGAAAGTTTGCTGGCCGACTTGCGAAAACCCGAAAACGCCGCTCACCTGGCAACTACCCATATTACCGATTGGGTAACCGAGCTGGATAACGATAACCAGGCTTATGTAGCAGCAGCCACGCAACGCAGTGCTGCCCGCTCGGCCGACGATACCCTGCAAGATGCTGAGGCCTTTAAAAACCTGAAAACATCGCTCGAATTGATGGAAAATATCCTGAATACCATGCAGGCGATGCAAACCCCACGCGGTATCGACGAGGTGGTGGCCGAAGTGTCGCAATACATCGCCGAAGCCAATACAGCCGCAAAACAAAGCCACAACAACAACGGCGGAGACGATGACAATCCCGACGAAACGGAATAAGCTTTCATCCATCAGAGATCTTCTGATCTGACATAAATTGTTGATTTTTACCGGCCTGCCCTCTTTGGGTGGGTCGGTTTTTTTTTAGAAGAACGGCAACTACTCTACCCTTTTGTCTGTCGACATTTTCCCTTATAAAGGGAAAACAACGAATTGGTATAGCAGGTAAAAAATTTGATTTTACAACCGAAATCTGTTGACAACTCGCTCCCCTCGTGAGGGGAGCTCCCGCAAGGGAGAGGGGTAGGGTAATTGATAACGAAATACTAACTTTATCAATGAAATTAAACCCAAAACAAAATACTATGCTCTACGAACATATTAAACAAACAACCCGGAATTTGAGATGGAATACAACATCTGCTGAAAGGAAATTGTGGAGATATTTACGCAGAAAACAATTAAATGGCAGAAGATTCTTGCGACAACATGCTATCGTTTATGAATCGGCAGGCAATGAACATTTTTTCTATGTGCCTGATTTTTACTGTTTCAAAGAGAATATAGCAATTGAATTGGATGGCGAAATTCACAAATTCAATAAGAAGAGAGATGAACGGCGTGATGAAATATTGAGGAATATGGGAATAAAAATATTGCGTTTTAAAAATGAAGATTTGAAGGATATAGATTCTGTTTTACAAAAGATTATCTCTGAATTTATTGTTTAAGAACTCTACCCTTTTGTCTGTCGACATTTTCCCTTATAAAGGGAAAACAACGAATTGGAATAGCAGGTAAAAAATTTGATTTTACAACCGAAATCTGTTGACAACTCACTCCACTCGCGAAAGGGAGAAGGGTAAAGCGAATAATTAGATACCGTATTTGCAGCATAAAAAAGGAGAAATTGCAGATAGAAATTATACGACTCCGGCTGGAGTCGAATCCTTTTCAGAATAACCATTTGCTGTAAACATTTGAATCCGCCGGATTCCACAACCCTTCGTTACAGCATGGTCGCCACCCTATTCAGCACGCAACTTGAAATCAACTGCTGAATAGCGCACAAAAAAGGGGAAACCTTGCGGCCTCCCCTTCAATATCAAATTCTATATTATAACTACATTAAGAACGAAATAAGTACACCTGCAGCAACTGCCGAGCCAATTACACCCGAGATGTTACTGGCCATACAGTACTGTAAAATGTGGTTCTTTTTGTCGTATTTCAATGCCAGCTCGTTCGCCACACGCGATGCCATTGGCACAGCACTCAAGCCTGTTGCACCAATAAGCGGGTTGATCTTTTTCTTGCTGAACAGGTTTACCAGTTTAACAGCAAAAATACCACCGGCAATTGATATCGCGAAGGCCACAAAACCTCCAACAACAATACCCAGTGTTTTTGCCGAAAGGAAAACTTCAGCAGTCATAGTTGCCCCCACAGTAAGTCCAAGGAAAATGGTTGCGGTGTTCATGATCGGTCCTTGTGCAGCATCGGCCAATCGGCTTGTCGACGAACCAACCTCTTTAATCAGGTTACCAAACAACAGCATTCCCAATAGTGGCACCGACGACGGAACCAGAACAGCAGCCAGTGTTCCCAAAGCAATCGGGAAAATAATTTTGGCAGCTTTCATATTCTTGATCTCGTATTTTGCCGGGTACTGTTTTTCCATCTGTTTCATATTGATGGTGAACTCTTTCTTCGTGATAAACAACTTTGCAACCAACGGAATAATTACCGGCACAAGCGCCATGTACGAATACGCGGCAATAGCAATAGGGCCAAGCAAGTGCGGAGCCAGTTTAATGGTAGTGTAAATAGCCGTTGGGCCATCGGCACCACCAATAATACCCAGCGAAGCCGCTTCTTTAGGCGTAAAACCAACAGCAATAGCACCCAGCAAAATGGCAAAAATACCAATCTGTGCAGCGGCGCCAAACAGTGCCAGTTTCAGGTTACGCAACATCGGACCAAAATCAGTCAGTACTCCAACTCCCATAAAAATTATAGGAGGCAGTAAGCCGGTTTTAATCAGCGAGTAATACAGGTAATTCATAATCCCGTAATCGTGCGCAATTTCAAACAGGTTCATATATCGGTGTCCTTCCAGCTCAATCAGATCGGGGTTTACAACACCCATTTGTCCCCCCGGGAAATTGGCCAGCAACACACCAAATGCTATCGGAATAAGCAGCAGTGGCTCATACCCTTTCTTTATCCCAAGATAAAGCAGCACAAACGAAATCGCCCACATAATCAAAGTCTGGTAGGTGATCTCGCCAAGTGCGGTCATGTTAAACAGTTCTGATAAAATATCCATAAATCTGTTTTATGACAGTTGTATCAATACATCGTCTTCATCCACGCTGTCGCCATTAGCTTTTAAAATAGCGGCAACAGTACCATCGCTCTCAGCAACAATAGCATTATAGGTTTTCATCGATTCGATGTAGCAAACCAAATCACCCTCTTTTACTTTATCGCCAACTTTAAGCGCGGTTTCCGATGTATCTTTTGTTAACATGAATTTTCCTTCCAGCGGCGCAATAACCTCAGCAGCAGCACTTGCGTTTGTGGCAACAGCAACAGCTTCCTCTTTAGCAGCACCATTACCTGACGATCCGTTACCCGAAGCAGCACCGGCAGCGGTAATCTCACCATAACTTACACCTACCTTAAATTTCTCGCCGTTTACATCAATAATCATTGATTTTGGCTCGAACGCAGCTGCAGGAACTTCAACTACCTCTGGCTTTGGCTCGGCAGCAGCTTTTTTCTCTGCCAGTTCGGCTTCGAAATCGGCTTTTGCTTTACCCGATTTGTAAGCGCGATATTGCTCAGGGTGCATAGCCAGCTCGAACAACTCTTCGTCGTCCTGACCATAATCCCAACCGTTGTCGTCCATTTCCTTTTTGAACACATCCAGGTTATCAGGATACTGCTCTTGCGGAACGCCGGTAAAGAATTCTTTTCCGTTTGCTTTGGCCAGCTCAACAATCTCAGGAGCTAATTCTCCCGGAAGTTTTCCTGATTTACCGATGATCATATCCCAGATGTTATCGGCGATCATACTCCAGCGCTCGCGGCCTTTAATTATCTGAAGCACATTCATGAGTGCCAGGTTTTTCACGTATTGGCTAAAAGGTGTTACCAATGGTGGGTAACCTAACTTAGGCCAGATATATTCTACCTCATCAAACAGTTTAATCAGCAGATCATCCTGCGTTAAGGTTGGTTTATTACGTTTTATCAGCCATTTGTTCAGGCTCTCTAGGTTGTTACCCAGGTCGGCCATCAAACTACCCATCATTCCGCCGGGAAGACCTGAACCGATCAACAAGGAATTCATGTGACGGTTTTTCGGGTTGATGTAGTAGCCCAGGAAATCGTCGATAAACTCTTGAGTCATCGAACGCACTTCCATGTATGCTTTCATGTTTACCTCTTTAACTGCATAACCGGCATCTTTTAACATACCTTGAACAGCCAAAACATCGGCGTGGCCTGTACCCCACGACAGTGGCTCCATAGCAACGTCAACATAATCAACTCCGGCACGTGCTGCTTCTAAAATACTTGCCATTGAGAAACCAGGACCAGAGTGACCGTGGTACTGAACAGTAGTTTTAGGATGTGCAGTTTTTATATTCTTGATAATTTTACCAATGAAAGCAGGACGGCCAATACCGGCCATATCTTTTACACAAATCTCGTCGGCCCCCATTTCAATTAAGGTGTTGGCCAGGTTGGTGTAATACTCCACCGTGTGCACTTCCGAAATGGTTAAACTCAACGCTGCCTGCGAAATCATTCCACCTTCTTTGGCAAACTTTATCGAGTTTTCAAGGTTACGCGGATCGTTCAATCCACAGAAAGAACGGGCAATATCAGTTCCCTGTAATTTCTTCACTTTAAACATCAGCTTACGAACGTCGGCAGGAACCGGGCTCATACGAATACCGTTTAAAGCACGCTCTAACATGTGTGTTTGAATACCGGCATCGTTAAACGGCTGTGTCCATCTGCGGTTGGCAATGTTTGGATTTTCGCCAAATAAAAGGTTGATCTGCTCGAATCCACCACCGTTGGTTTCGACCCTGTCGAAACATCCCATATCGATAATTGCGGGTGCTACTTTTTCAAGTTGTTCTACTTTGGGAACGTATTTCCCTGAGGATTGCCACATATCTCTATACAGCAAGCTAAATTTGATTTCTTTCTTCATTTCTGTTTATTTTGGTTTTATTGGATAAAAAGATACCTTTTACTTCGTCGCCGTTTTTTCCCTCGCCTGCTCTATTCTTTGCGATTAGTTGAACTGCCTCCAGGGAAAAAGTGACTAAACTTGATATCCGTTAACTACTCTTTTATTTTCTCCACCGATGTTACGCTGCCTTTTCCTTTGGTAGTAATTTCAACAGCAGAAACAATAGCGGCCAGTTTTGATGGGTTAATTTCCTGTTGCGAATTTGCTGCACCCCCCGGTTGACCGACAACAGCAACTGCAAAACGATTGGTAATACGAATAATAACATTACCCAAAACCACCACCATGATGAGGATGAAAAATACCGTACTCATGCCCGTAAGCATCAATTTTAAAGCTTCGTTCATTTTTGTGTTTTTTGTTTAAATTGATTTTTTAGAGCTTGCAAATATATATTTCATTATCACATAGCGATTCATTTAACTTACGTTTTGATACTTTTTAAAGGGTTTTAATATCACTTTGTAATTTTAAATAAAGAATTATTTCTTTTTACATATGCAAATATTTAACTATGAAGAGTTTATAGGTCGTCAAAAAAAATATTTCCAAAACACCTGCTTTACAACATAAATATCAAGCAGTTAACATTAAGGTTAGATTTGAAGGATTTTTTGTGTACAAAACACACATTGCAAAACAAAATGAACTTAAGACCTGAATATCCTGATTGCGACAAAAAATGTAACGATTTGAAAACATAAGCAGGAAGAAAACCCAGCTATACCAATAAACAGTTCTATCGAATTTATTTAGTGTTTAAATTTAATGTACCTTTGCGCCAGATTTTAGGTTTAAGAATTTTGATTTTACCTCCTGATCCCCCATCTTAGGATATATGACTTTTCTTTAAATCTCATTTCTTAACATTAAAAACTTTTTTAATAGCTGCTGATATTTATTAAATTCGAGGTCAGTAAGCGAAAATCACTATTAAAATTATATATGGGAAGATCGAAAGAAACATTTGGTAAAAAAGAAGTAAGAAAAAAACAAGCAAAGAAGAGAAAAGAAAAAGAAGCAAGAAAACAGGCTCGTAAAGAAACCGGAGGCAATTCAGGACTGGACGACATGATTGCCTATGTTGATGAGTTTGGTAACATCACCGATACTCCGCCGGATGAAACACAAAAGGAGGAAATAAACGTTGAAGATATTGATGTAAGTGTACCAAAAGGCGGTTACGGAGAAGCAGAGCCTAAAGAAAAACAAGGTGTAGTTACATTTTTTAACGAACAAAAAGGATACGGTTTTATTCGCAACCTGTCGAACAACCAAAATATATTTGTTCACATTAACGAGGTTGAAGGCAATATTAAAGAAGGAAACCGGGTTACCTACGAAGAAGGACAGGGACCAAAAGGACCTGCGGCTATGAATGTGAAGATCTCGGGCTAATCTGTTCACCAAAACAAACGGCAGCTTCTGCCAAAACAGTTTATAAGATGGGAAAAGATTTAAAGTTAGCGGTACTTATCGATGGCGATAATATTCCCTCTGCTTACGTTAAAGAGATGATGGAGGAGATTGCCAAATACGGCAATCCAACCATTAAACGTATTTATGGCGACTGGACCCAGCCCGGTTTAACAAAGTGGAAAACACTTTTGCTCGACAACGCAATTACTCCCATACAACAATACGGTTACACCACCGGAAAAAATGCTACCGACTCGGCCATGATCATCGATGCCATGGACATCCTGTACAGCGAAAAAGTAAATGGTTTTTGTTTGGTATCGAGCGATAGCGACTTTACCCGGCTGGCAACACGCCTGCGCGAAGCCGGAATGCATGTAATTGGCATTGGGGAGAAAAAGACTCCGAATCCGTTTATCGTTTCGTGCGACCGCTTTATTTACATCGAAATATTGAAAAGCCGTTCGAAAGAAAGTGAAAGCACTACTTCGAGCAAGTCGGATAAAAAAGGAGGTGTTGACAAGATAACACCAAAAGTTATTCGCCTGATTTCGAAAACAATATGGGACCTGGCCGACGACGACGGCTGGGCCTTCCTTGGCGATGTGGGAAGTTTACTGCAAAAGAAACAACCGAATTTCGACTCGCGAAACTATGGTTTTGAAAAACTGACACCGCTGATCGACTCCACCGGGATGTTTGAAATAGATCAGCGCGTAGGCCAGGGAAAATACAAGCTGATGTACGTTCGGAATAAAAAACGTTAGTATAAAAAACAGGTTTCGAGATACGAGCTACGAGTAGCGAGCATTCATCAATCTTCCCATCAATCTTCTCAAGCACGTCTCCACTTTTCCTCCCTACGCTCCGGTGAGGATTTGGCTGTGGCCGATTTTCAATTCGGTCAACACAGCTACCATCAACTTTTTCCTTTTCCCTTTTTCCTTTTGCCCTGTGATTAGCTAAACAACTCCACAATTTCCTCCTGAGTAACCTGCTCAAACGGATTATTGGAGTTGATAAATTTATCGGCCAGCGAGCTTTTCCGCTCCTTTAGTTTTTGAATTTTTTCCTCGATCGAGTGTTCGGTAATAAAACGATACACAAAAACATGCTTATCCTGCCCGATGCGGTGTGCGCGGTTAATCGCCTGGTTTTCGGCTGCCGGGTTCCACCACGGATCGATAATAAAAACATAGTCGGCCTCGGTAAGGTTAAGCCCTACTCCACCGGCCTTTAACGAAATCAGGAAAATCCGGTTATCTTCATCATCCTGAAAAGCTTTAATTACTTTTTCGCGTTTTGTGGTTTGCCCGGTTAATTTGCTGTACTTCCATTTTTGTTCTTCAATTTTGCTCTCCAGCAGCTCCAGGTGAGTTACAAACGATGAGAATACCAGTACTTTGTGTTTCTCGGCAACAAGATTGCTTAACATGCGGAAAATCTCATCGAATTTACCCGATCTTTCCGACGCCTCATCATCAACCAGCGACGGGTGATTAGCCAACTGCCGCAATTTGGTAAGTCCCTGCAAAACCACAAACTGCGATTTTTTGAGTCCCTCCTTTTCAATGGTCGACAGAATGGTATTTCGAATCACTGATTTTTCCTGCTCGTACAATTTTTGCTGCTCGCCCGCCATCGGGCAAACGCGTACTTCTTCCATCAATGGCGGAAGATCTTTGGCCACCTCCACTTTTTTACGGCGCAAAACAAAGGGCCGGATCATCAGCTGCAATTTGTCCATTTGCTCTTCACTGGCGTGCTTTTCAATGGGCGTAATAAACGTCCGGCGGAAAAAAGTCAGGTTCCCTAACATGCCGGGATTCAGGAAATTCATTTGCGACCACAGATCCGACAAGGAATTTTCAATCGGCGTTCCGGTTATTACCAGTTTGTAGCGGGCTTTTATGTCCATCACCGCTTTGTACGTTTTCGAACCCGAATTCTTTATCGACTGGCTTTCATCTAAAATGAGGTAAAAGAAATCAGTGCCCCGTAACTTGTCGATATCATTACGAACCGTTCCGTAAGTGGTAATTATAATGTCGTAATACGAAGCTACTTTTCCTAATTCTTCGGCCTTTTTGCGCTGCGTTCCCACATGCTGATAAACCTTTAGTGCCGGCGTAAATTTCCGGATTTCGTTGCTCCAATTGTGCACCAACGAAGTAGGTACTACAATTAAACTGGCAGGTTGTACAGCCACTTCCGCTTTCGATTCCCCGGCAAAAAGATCGCGCTGCCCGTTTGCATCAACAGGATCGTGAATTTTAATTTCCTGTTTCAGGCGTTTTAGTTTTAACAAAAGCGTAAGGGTTTGCAGCGTTTTTCCCAGCCCCATATCGTCGGCAAGGCACCCGCCCAGTCCGTTTCGGTACAAACCATACATCCAGTTAAAACCTTCTTCCTGGTAATTTCGCAGTTTGGCTTTTAAATTGGCAGGCAACACCGGACGCTCCATTTCGGCGTTTATCAGCTTCTCGTATTTTTGTTTTACCTCCTTGTCAACCTCCTGAATGGAGTTTTGTAACAAAGTAAAATGGTGCTTCTCAAACTTTATATGCTCGCCCTGTTGTTTGCCAAAAGGAAGAAGTCCTTTGTAGCGGGCAAACCACTCTTCGGGCAGAACGGCAACCTCTCCGTTTGGCAGTTCAAACTCACGAATATCGTTTAAAATGTATTTTTTAAGTTGAATAAAAGGAATGCTGAATTCGCCGAACTTTACTACGGCATAAACATCAAACCAGTCGCCTTTTGTTTGCGTTTTTAGTTCCAGTTTCTGGCTTCCGGTATAAAACTTCTTCTCCAGCTGTTCCTGTTTTATCACAATCCCTTGTTCTTCCAGCTGTGGCCGTTTCTCGTTTAGCCAGTTCACAAAAAAGTAAAGTGCATTTTGCGGCTCAAGCAAGGAAACGCCGTTTAAGGTGTACGATCCGTTATCATCCTTTAATCCGGTCTTTTTAATAAGCTGAAGTACTTTCTTTTCCCAGGTAAAATCGCGCGTGGTTTTGTAATATACAAAGGTGCCGTTTTGTTTTTTCACGCTAACCGCCATTTTGCGGGAAGAATCGGGCAGAAATTTTTCGTCGCCATATTCGAAATTCAACACCAAACACGGCCGGTATTGCAGGTTATTTTCGAGCGACAACACGGCCTTTTTTCCGGCCGATGCATGAACGACTTCAAAACCCTTAGCCTTTACGTCATAATCGCGCACAGTATTCAGAACAAATCCTGAATAATACTTGTCTTCGATGGTGTTGGGCACCGTAACGTAATCTTTCTCGAAAAAGGGCATCAGCTTTTTGGCATTCAGTTTTTCAAATGCCACCAGCTGGTTTCGGTAAATCAATAAACACGGATCGTTAGTTACCACCTCCACCGATCGCGCCGACAACAGCATTTTCTTTTCTTCCAAAAATATGTGCAGCCTGTAACGGGTTTGTGTTTCGGTGCGCTCAAATTCGAATTCAGGGCGGGCAAAAAACGGTGGAACTTCAAGTTGATCCTCGTCGTACAGGTTCGAATATTTGGCCTCTTTACGAAATAAACGCACCGGGCTGAGCATTAAAATGGAACACACCTGCATCATACATTTTTCGATAAAAGGCGTTACCTGTTTTTCGAAATAACCGGGGCGTAACGATGTATAAAAATCGGACACACTTGCGGCACGTGAAAACTTTTTGGTAAGCCCTTCATCGCTGTATTTTTCAATCAACTGAACCAGCTCTTTTTCGTAGGGTTTAAAAGTGTACTCCGAATCATTCAAGTCGTGCGGTTTTACCAATCGCACCACCGAATAAAAACGCTCCTTCTTTTCGATTAAAAAAGGCTGAAAAACCAGCCCCAAGAAACGATGCTCGGTTAAGGCTATTATAAATTCAAATCGGTTCATTTACTACTTCAAAAAAAAGATACGCACGCAACTTTTCAGTTTTGGCTGGCGTAACAGTTCGAATTAAAGAACCTCAAATATATAAAAGCCGGGGGGTAACCTGACTTAATTCAGTAAAAATGTTGAGAGAAAAATAACATCTTTACAGACATAAAACATACAGCATGAAGAATCTTATCGTTACAAAAATCAACACAACAAGCTCACTTTCAGTGCAGGAAGCGGCTTTACTTTTAGAGAAAAACACGAAAACTGAGCTTATTGAAATTTTGAATTGGGAAAAAGCTTTTCCGTACAAGCCCGACATAAAATTCAGAATTGCACACACCGGGAATGAAATCTGGCTGAAATTTTACGTTCGCGAGAAAAATATTTTAGCACAGGAAACCAAAATAAACGGCGATGTGTACAAAGACAGCACGGTTGAGTTTTTTATTTCGATTGACGGAACGAATTATTACAATTTTGAATTTAACTGCATTGGCACGCCGCATGTGGGTTATGGCCCGGGCCGTGGAAACCGCACCCCCATTTTGCCCGAAGTGGTCAATCAAATCGATATTGAATCGAGTCTTGGCAACCAGCCTTTTGCTGAAAAGTCGGGAGATTTCTCGTGGGAAATGATGATATGTATTCCTACGCA
>NZ_JBFHGM010000145.1:0-12612 GCF_041583095.1 Draconibacterium sp. | reverse complement strand
CGTTTAAAGGCAGCTAATTCCTGCGCTGCAAACAGGTGAGAATAAAGAATTTTTTCTGCGTACGTCATTGGCTTATTCAGAATGCCTTTGGCTTGTTTCACCTTCTCGGGGAGTTCTGAATACACTTTTTTTACTAGGTCTAAATCAAACATAAGAAATTTAGTTTTTTTGAATATTGTCGGCGTATTATTTGTCGCTTTTACTAACAATAAATATCGTGAAAAGTTGACTTAATTCCTATAGAAATTTACTATTACAGTTCACTGATATCGATATATACCGTACATAAATAAACCATAATATAAGTTTTCTATTTGTAATTTTAATCACATAACAGGGCCGGAGAGATTTGATATATATCAATGTGCCGAACTAACGTAACGGGGGATTTATTACTGTGTGATATTCAGTGTATTAGTCGAAGGATTTATTCAACAGGTGCAACGCAGATTGTGTTATGTTATGAAACATGTTGCTGAATGCGCTTAAAAGCTAGCTTAGAGCTGATTATAGCCATCGGAATTCCGGCTCCGGGAACGGTTGATGCACCCACATAAAAAACGTTTTTATATTTCTCGTCGATATTGCGTGGGCGCATAATGCCAATCTGGTTCATATTATGCGATAATCCGAGTCCGGCGCCACGGTGCAAATTAAAGCGGTTTTGCCACACTTGCGGGGTGTAAATGGTTCTTGAAACGATCTCGTCTTTTATGTTTTTTCCTATTCTTTCCGAGAAATCTTTAATAATACTGTCAACTATCTGGTCTTTATCCGACCAGTCTTGTTTGTGGTAGAGATTGGGCACCGGGCACACAAAAAACAGGCTTTCGCAACCTTCGGGTGCACAATCGTTATTGTGTTTCGAGAGGACATTTACATAATAGTAGGGTTTTTGCAATGTTCCCGGATTCTTCATCACATTCTCGGCATAGTCTTTATAATTTGTTCCCAGATAGTAGTTATGATGATTAACCTGTGGCAATTTGCATTTCAGCCCGATGTAGAAGGTCAGGTATCCCATTGTCCAGCTCATTTTATCGAGTTTGGCAGGAGCATAAGCGGGCCGTTTAAAAATATTCCCTCTGAACCAGGCAGCATCCGAATTGATGAGGTAACTGTCGGCCGACCACGTTTTGCCGTTTTGGTCGGTCAGCGCTATTAAAACTCCGTTGTCTTCGGTAAATCCCTTGATCTCGGTGTTGTAATGGATTTTTACGTTTTCCTTGTTCAGGACATCTACAAAACCTTCAACAATTTTGTACATCCCGCCTTTTACGTTGTAATAGCCGTCGTGTTTAAATTCGGTGTACGAAAGCAGGCTGTAAATGCCCATGGTATCGAAAGGCGTGCGCCCCAGGAAAAAGGCCACGAGCGAAATAATCTGTTGCGCCTGCGATGATGAAAAATAGTTGGTAACGTGGTTCCAGAAGCTTTTGAACAATACCGGAATATGCACCGGGTTTACGCGCATTAATGCCCATACATATCCTGCCAGCGAATCGAAGTTTTGTTTGATCACAATATCAACGGTGTCGTGAAAAAGTGCACCGGATTTGTCCATGTAACGTTCAAACTTTTCTTTAAAGTCGGGTTCGATATCGGCAAACTGTTCGGCCAGTTTGTCGATGTTTTTGTATAAGAAATAGGTTTTATCGTCGCCTCTGAAATTTACCGTGTACAGCGGATCCAGTTCCACATATTCGAACGGAAGCCGAATTCCACATTCTTTGGCAAATTCTTCAAACTCGTACGACATGCTAAAAAAACTGGGACCGGTATCGAAGGTAAAACCATCTTTTTTTATCTGGTTCAGCCTTCCACCGGCTTGTTCGTTCTTTTCCAGCATCTCCACTTCGTAACCGTTTTTTACCAACCGAATTGCTGTGGCCAGGCCACCTATTCCGGCACCTACTATCAAAACCTTTTTCTTCATTATTTCTCCAGTTTTGTTTTTAAGTCAGGATAAAGTTCGTCTTTCACCCATTTAAAATTGGGTTCAAATTTTAACGCTTTCTCGTATATAACCTGCGCTTTCGTCAATTCGTTCAATTCTTCGTACGATTGCCCGGTTAAACTCAGTAAACTCAGGTAATTCCAGTCGTTTTCCAGTTCTGCGGGTTTCTCTTCCATCTGTTCAATGGCCAGCAAAAAGTGCTCGATGGCCACTTGCTTCGAGCCGCCAAAAACTGCCGGCATATAAAAATAAGCGTTGCCATATTGCACGTGGGCAAAGGGCAGTTCATTGTTTTGTTCCAGCGACAGGTCGGCATGTTTAATGCTGCGTCTTCCGTAAATTGGCGCTTTTATGGGCTGAATTCCAATTTTAAATCCCCAGAAAGCCGCTTTGTAGGCATTGATCAGTGCCGGATTAAAGTTCTTTTCCTCCAGAGTCTCGAGGTTTTCCTCAGCCAGATCAAGATAGTGTTTGGCTTTCTTATCATCGTCTTCAGCTAAACAATAACCTATGTAACCGTATTGGTAGTTGACCAGTTCGCTGAGGTAGCCGGCATTTTCTGTTTTGTTTTGCTCCAGGCTGTCGATAATGGTTTTCCACTCGTCCATCCGGTTGTTAATGTACGCCTGGTAAATTTTTTTCTTGTTCGAAGCAAAAGCACTTACGGAAAGGGAAAAGACCAAAAGCAATGTGATTATGATATCGTTCTTCCTTTCCATTGGTAGGCTTTTTTTGATTTGTTGAGAAATGCTTTTATAATGAAAATACCCAGCACCACTTGTTGAGGAATGGCGAGCAGCAGGTTTCTAAGCGGGTTTTGATGGCTGATAACACTTATTAAAATGCGAATGGTTACAAGCATTAATAAATAGGAGGACACGAATACTTTTGGCAATGCGATAAGAACTGGAATAAAGCCCAGCGTGGTGATCAGCCAAAAAAGAACCGCCAGCAACGCGGAGTTTCCAAAAAACATAATTACGTTTTTCGAGAAGCCGTTTACAGCGTTGTTGAACGAATTGTACATGCGGCAGGAAATGGAAGCGTTTCCCGATAAACATGCAATTCGAATACCATTTTGTTTGAAGAATTGGGCAATGGATATGTCTTCCACTTTGTTGTTCCGAAAGGTGTGATGTGGTTGTTTGTCACGGTATGTTTTGGCATCGAAGAGCATAAATTGCCCGTTTGCCGCTGCCATTGATGAAAAGGGCAGAAGCCTGACAAAAACCAGTGGCAATAAACTGAGTAGAATAAAATTCATATTCGGAACCGTCAAATATTCACCCCAGCTGTGCATGTTTTGTTTGGGGAAAATAGAGAGCAAACCAAGTTGGTGTTTTTTAAGTTTGGCGATTGTTCCGGCGATTATTGCTCCCGAAATTCGTACGTCGGCATCCAAAAACAAAAAGTAACACCCTTTTGCTTTTTGGGCCAGTTGGTAACAACCATAGTTTTTCCCGAGCCAACCGTCCGGAAGTCCGTCGGAATTAAAAAGCTGAAAACGTTGATCTGTTTTTGTGAACGATTCCACAATTTCAGAGGTTTTATCGGTCGACTGATCGTTAAACACCAAAACCTCAAAATTTTGCCACTTCTGCTGTTGGATGTCCGTGAGTAAACGGCCAATGTTTTGTTCTTCGTTGCGTGCGGGAATAAGAATGGAAACAAGCGGGTTAAAATCGTTTGGGCAAGGGGGAAGTGGTTGACTGAAAATTGCATTCAGCAATACAACCCCAAGTTGTATCGCCGTAAAAATGAATATGATCCATGCTGCAATTATCATCTTTAAATTTCTTTTTTAGCCTGCGTTTCCAGGCATTTGTTGTAAAAGGAGTTGTAAGCGTTTTCAATTTCAGTACTGTTCCAGGCTCCGGTGTAGTTGTGCAGATTAAAAAAAACATTGGGTTTCGCATCAGCAAAATAATCGATGAGGTTAGCCTGAAAAACGATCTGGATATCATTTTTTGTTCGCTGCAAAATTTTTTCAATTCCCTTCTCGAAAACAAATTTGTTCTGGTAAATGCTTTTTATGTTTCCCTGGGGAAACAGCAAAACCAGGTTCTGCGTATCCGACAATAATTCGGCGGTGTAATCAAAGGTTTCAATAATCGACTTCGACCGTTTTTTGATGGAGAACCCGCCGGTATACTTGAAAAACCAGTTCTTTCGAAGTTCCTCTTCCAACATCATAAAATGGTATTTGCGTTGAAAGAGTTGCTGATTGGTGTATAAAGTCCAAATGCCATCCCACCAACTCACGTGGTTGCAGATCAATAGTATGGGCAAATTTTTGTCCTGTATCGCGCCATTGATGGTAAACGACTGAAAGTGACGTTTCATTTTCCGGATTACATAATGCCTGAAAAATGGATCGAGCAGGAAATGATGTTCAGCTTTTATAATCAAAGTTTTAGTTTAAAGTTAACAGTAACAGGGCAAAAAATAAAGTCTGAATGCCAAAAACAACCGGGGCGATCCGGTTTTTGGTATTTATTTTCATCAAGTTGATGACCAGTGAGAAAAGCAGCGCCAAAACAAACCAGGCCACATAGTTTTGCAGGGGAACCGGAGATTGGTAAAAAGTCCACATAGACAATTGGGGTGCTACCTGTTCCAATAAAACATCGTAGGCCAGTAGTAAAAAGGCAGCCCCAAAAACTTTTATAGCTGCATGCCAGTTGGTTTTTTCCATCACTGAATTGGAAACATAAACAAGTAGTAGCCAGTTTAACCCGATAATTAACGGCGTATTAAAAATTTTTAAGCCTAATCCGTGACCGTATGTGTAGCTACCAAAAATAGCTCCGGTGTTTACACCAATTAGTTCAACAATAAAGCTGGCGGTAAAAATAAAAATGAAAGCCAGTATTGCTTTTTGTGAAAACTTGCCGTGAAATAAGGCTACAATAAAAGAGCTCAATAACAAAGCAAATGGCGTTAAATGCACAAAATGCGAGCGGGAAGCGGGAATGGAAAGGCCTGCAAGTCCAACAGCATAAAAAATGAGGAGAAACAGAACAAAGTACCGATAGTTTGACTGAATTGAATGTGCGATATGTTTTGTACCAATCATTTTCCGGCTAGCTTTTTTAATTGTTCAATCAGCAACAGGTTGTATAAAATCATACTGAAAGCATAGGCAAAATCTTCAACGGGAATGGTGAAAATCCGTATTCCCAGGTTTTCGTCGTTGTTGTACCACACCACTTCTCCGTTGATATACGAACCGGTTAAAATACCGTTTACGATAAGGAACGGAACAAGGATGACACCGAAAGTGATAAAAAACGAACGTGTTATGCTACTTTTTAAAAGTAAAGCCAGCAACAAAGCAACCGCAAGTTTTAGCGAAATGTAAAATGTGTAGCTTTTATCGGTGTTAAAAACAGCTATCAATACGCACAAAACAATTAGTGCTATTATCAATGCCATATTTATTGATTTTGGTATTTCCAGCTTTGGAAAATATTCGCGGACTGATTCGTGCAGGAAAATACTGGCATAAGGAATAACAACAAAAAACAGGATTTCCTCCAATGGGAGAGAGACCAAATAAATTCCGGAAAGATATTCCGGGTTAAAGCCCCAAATGCCCCGGTTGGTAAAACTCACATCAAAAGCGATATACACCAAAGCCACCAACAGAATGGAAGGGAAAACATATTTCCACTGTTTGTAAAACTGCAGCCGTTTATCGAAACTGAGCAGCAAAGGCACTGCGCCGGAAGCCGTAAGTAGTATAAAGTACAATGACATTTATTTCTTTAAAAAACGAAATTGAAAGATCAGTAATCCATAGTTGTCGAAATCGCGAATGTTCTTTCCGCGATGGTGTGCCAGGTGTGCCTCGCGAACTGCCATGAGGTATTTGTTTTTTGTGTTGGATAAAAAGGGAATGTTGAGCCGTTGGTGAATCATTACGTCGTGAATGGCAAAATAGGTGAGCCCGTATAAACTAATACCAATGCCAAGTGCAATTAAAGCTGAGATTTGAAAGAAGAAACCAACCATGAGGACAACAATTGCCGGAATGGCGTAAACGAGGAAAAAATAGTCGTTCTTTTCAAAACCTGGTTTGTACAATTCGGTTTGCGATGCATTTTTTTTGTGGTCGTTTACATGATGATCGCGGTGCCATTTCCATAAAAAGCCATGCATAACAAATTTATGGTTCGACCAGGCTACGAACTCCATAAAACAAAAGGTTGCTATGGCAATTAGTATATTCACGTTTTTACTTTTAAATGTTCTTCAACGCGTTCGTATATCTTTTTAAACCAAACGGTGTAGTTCTCCGGATTGTTCTTTACATCCGTTTTTAATTCTTCGAAGTTGATGTATTTCCAATTGGAAACTTCATCGGCATTTGGCTCCGGCTTTTCATCGCTAAAACCAATAAAAACACGGTCGAGTTCGTGTTCGGTAAGTTGGTTGTCCAACTCTTCTTTGTAGATAAACGCAAATATTTCCTGCAACGGAGCTTTCATGCCCATTTCCTGCATTAAGCGGCGGTTGGCCGCATCTACGCTGGTCTCTGCAGGGTAGGGGTGACTGCAACAGGTGTTGGTCCACAGCCCGTTGGAGTGGTACTTGTTGAAGGCCCTCTGATGAATGAGCCATTCGCCCTTCGAGTTGACGATAAACACAGAAATGGCCCGGTGAAGCAGGCCTTTTACGTGTGCCTCCATTTTTTCCATTTCTCCAAGAACCTTGTCGTTTTCGTCGACCAGAATTACTTTTTCTATTTTATTGATGTCCGTCATACCAGTCCGAGATTATAGAGTGTTTTTGCTTTTACCATGATCAACATTTTTTTATAATTTGGAATTCGCACCCTGTTTTGCATAATTACCGAGGCCGGAGTTTCGTTTAACTTATTTAGCAGTAAGCGATAATAATAATAAGCCAGCAGAACGGCGAGTTTCGATTTTCCGGGCAGCTTTTTTATGCCTTTGTAGGCGGCTTCAAAATCGGCTTCAATATCTTTTATAATACGTTTCTTTTCTTCTTCGCAAAATTCTTTGCTGCATAATTCCGCAAAATACGTCCGACCCAGTGTTTCCGTGTCTTCACGCAGGTCGCGCAAAAAATTTACTTTCTGAAAAGCAGAGCCGAGTTTCATGGCAGGTGTTACCAGCTCGTCGAATTTTTCCTGATCACCGTCGCAAAATACTTTCAAACACATCAAACCAACCACATCGGCCGAACCGTAAATATACTGGTTGGCCTCCAGTTTTGTTTTGTACTCTTTTTTCTCCAGATCGTATCTCATGCTGGTAAGAAAAGCATCGACATGAGCCATCGAAATCTTGTATTTTTTTACGGTGTCCTGAAACGCCTGAAGAACCGGATTAAGACTGATGCCCCGTTTCATGGCATCTTTAAAATCTTCTTCGAATTTATTCAGCAGGTAGGCCTTGTCGTTTTCGTGAAAAGTATCAACGATTTCATCAGCCAAACGAACAAAACCATAAATGCTGTAAATAGCATCGCGATGTGGTTTCTGCAATAAACTGGTTGCATACGAAAATGACGTGCTGTAACTGCAGGTTACAACTTTCGAGATCTTTATTGAACAGGCGTTGTACAATTTCATATGCATTCAAGTTACTAATAAAATCGCAATGCATTATAAGCTCAACCAACTGATAAATCAGGGACTATTTACAAAATAAAGTATATGCGTATTATTTGTATGTAAACAACGCAGAATACTACTGTTTTGTTTATTTACAGGTAGGTTAAAGCAATGGGGGACAGGAAGTAGAGCGAATTGTTAGATTCTTACAATGCAAGAATCGGGTAGCCATCCCTGGTTGCCATCGGCCAGTTTTATTTCCGTCCAGCTATCGAGCTGATCGGTAATTTCCAGTTTTAATCCTTCGTAAATCAGGAACAGATCGGTACCGGTTTCGCTTGGCGAACTTTTTACCGTAACACGCGGACAAAAAACAATGGCGGTGTTCCGGTTATTGATCCGGGCTTTTTGCTGAGCCGCATGCGAAACGGCAAAAGCCGATAAAAGGATGGCGAAAATACCCAACCAAAATGACAGGCGTTTTATGGCCACGGTTTTACTAAAGAAAAAAACACCGAGCAGCAAAAGGAACAATACAAACGACACAATGCTGATGTATGCCCAGGTGTCGGCGGGGTATTTATTAATTACCGAGTTTTTCCAGCGCAGGAAAAACGGTTTTGGCAATTCCTCGACTTGGGTAACCACATACTGGTTGGCCACCTGCAGGTTAAATGCAATGTCTTCGTCGTGTGGTGCCAGCACTTTGGCGCGCTCGTAGTTTAAAATGGCGTTGTTAATGTCGCCGGTTTTAAAATAGGCATTTCCCAGGTTGAAATATACTTTTGCCGACTCTTCGCCGGTAGCTAAAATCTGCTCGTAAGCCGAAACGGCCTGCTGGTATTCTTCGGTGGTGTAATAAGCGTTGGCTTTCTCCCAAAGTTGCTCATTTGTTTCCTGTGCGAAACTAAAAAACGGAGCTATAAGTAGTATGAATATAAGTATCCTTTTCATTGTTTAGCGTTTAATTTGTTTTTCAAAACGGCTCATTGTGGTCTCAGCCTTCTTATACAAATCATGGCGTGCTTCCGATCCTCCAACCGGAGCATAACGTGCAAACTCGCACTGGTCAACAACTTCTTCAAAGTCTTTAATTACTTCATCGGCAACATTGCGGTCCTTTAGTTTTGCCACAGCATTTTCGCGGTTAAGGTCAGCCACCGGAATTCCCAGTTTGTCGCTCAGGTAACCCCAGAAAGCTTTTAAAATAGCGTCGTGGAAAGCTTCGTTGTTGTTTTGTTTCATATAACCGGCAGCCGCTTTCAAACGTTTTACAGCCACGCGACTGGCTTTTTTATTACGTACCAGTGCAATGTTGGCATTTTCGCGGGCCTTTTTACGGTACACGAAATACAGTACCACAAACAGTACGGCAGTAATCAGGTAGATCAAATAAAAGATGGTGCTTCCGTAAAAAGTATGTCCTTTTACCTGTAACATCGGTTTCCCCTGTTTGATGAAACGAATGTCCTGTCCGATTAACTGCAGGTCTTCTTTGCGGCGTGAGCTGATAACTGTAGTTGATTGCTCTTCAGTTCCTTTTTCAACGTGCAGCGTGTAAGCCTCGGTTGATTTGGTTACATATTTTCCGGTGGCCGGGTTGAAATAGGCAAACTTGATCGGCGGAATTTCATAGTCGCCCTCAAAACGTGGCTGGAACAGGTACTCAATGGTTTTATTTCCTGAAACGCCGTTGTCGTTGGCCTGCACATTGTCGGTTGCACGCGGATCATAAACTTCAAAATCGCTTGGTAACTCCAGTTCAGGAGAACGTACCAGACGGATATTTCCGTTACCCGATATTTTCATGGTAAGCGTAACCGCATCGTTGGTGGTAACATTGGTGCTGCTGATTTCCGACGAAACATTAAAGTTACCCACACCGCCCATAAAATTGGCCGGCTCGGTAGGCAGGTCTTTTACATTCACCGAAACGGCATCGCTTGTTACGCGTGCTCTTACCGTGCGGTAATTATCAAAGAAATCATCGAAAAAACTACGCGCTTTTACCCGTTGGCGAATCAACAGTGCCATGCTAAAAGGCTCAATTGTCAAACGTCCGTTTTGCTGCGGGAAAAGGATCGTTTTTTTCAGCGTACCAACCTGGTAAATTTTATTGTTGTACACCTCGCGGGTGAAATTTATCTGCTGCGGAATATCGATGTCCTGGGTGTAAAAACCTTCGTAAGTAGGCAGGTTTACTTCATCAAAACCATGCACCGGAACATTCGGATTGACATACAATTTTACGGTGGCAATTATTTGCTCGCCTCGATAAACATTTCGTTTGCTTAAATCAACACGAACAAAAAGGTTGTCTTTGTCGAGGTCAATATTCTGAGTAGCTCCTTCGGGTGTTTGCCCCGGAGTTGCCTGTTGCTGGCTTGGCTGCGACTGTGCTTTTACCACCTGAATAGACAGCTTATTGGATTCAAAAACCTTTCCGTTTACCTCTATCGATCCCGGGCGGATTTCGAAAGTTCCCTCCGCTTTGGCCCGCAAAATATAGGTGTAGGAAAACGTTACCTCCGAAGTTGTTTTTCCGTTAATGGTTTGAATGCCTGTTGACTGACTGGTGCTTGGCCCCATCAAAATCTGGAAATTGTCGCTTAGTCCCGGAGGAAGCTGCAAATTTGTTCCCTTGTCGTTAACCTGGAAACTCAGCCTGAATTGTTGTCCCATTTCAACGGCACTTGGTGCCGACATGGTAAAACGGGTTTGTTCGGCCCGGGCTGCAATTGCCGCGCATAAAAGAAAAATATATATTACCAGTTTCTTCATCATTGTATCAAAGCCTACAAAATTATTGTTTTTGTTCAATTGCTTTAGTCTGAAATCAATTAATCACTAATCCTTAATAATTAATCCTTTATCCTTCATCGTTTTCCTACCATTCTTTCTCCGATCGCGTACGTTTGGCTTTGGCAGCTTTTGCTTTTTTCACCTTATCCTGAATATCGCGTTCGTCGTTTTGCAAGGCCTGCAACAGTTGCTCAGCATCCTGTTTCGAAATTTTATTTTGCTGAGGTTGTTGTTGCTGCTGGTCTTTATTTTGGTCTTTGTTCTGATCCTGATTTTGCTGATCCTGATCTTTATTCTGATCCTGCTGATCCTTGTTCTGGTCTTTGTTTTGATCCTGGTTGTCTTTGTTCTGATCGTTTTTGTCCTTGTTCTGATCTTTGTTCTGGTCCTTATTCTGATCCTTATTTTGATCCTGATTTTGCTTTTGTTGCTGCTCTTTTTGTTTTTTCAGCATTTGCGCATAGGCCAGGTTGTATTTTGTTTCCAAATCATCCGGATTTTCACGCAGCGCCTTTTTGTACGATTCGATACTTTCATCCAGTTTCTCCTGCATCAGCTGTGTATTTCCAAGGTTGTGATTAACACGCGCCCTGTCAATGGGGTCTTCCATCTTTTCAGCCAGCTCAGAGAATTTACCCTCGGCATCTTCGAATTTTTGTTGTTTGTACAAAGCATCTGCCAGGTTGTAATTCCACTTCAAATCTTCAGGGCGTTTTTCCAGCGCCTTGCGGTATTCGGTTTCGGCATTACTGTATTTTACGGTGTCAACTCTCATGCTGTCGCGCACGGCTTCCATAAAAAGTTTGTTTCCGTTACGTACAAATTTCCGTTCGTTTTGCCCGAAAGCAATCCCGGAAACCGTTAGCAGAAATAGTATAAAGTATATTCGTCTCATCATTCTAGTCATTAGTCAATTGTCATTGGTCACTTGAAGTCTTCCAACTACATGCTTCATGCTTCAATCTTTATCCAAACAATTTTATGCGTTTCAAATACTTGTTTTTGCGTTCAAGAATTACAAATTCGAGCAACAGCAAAAACAAACCCACGGCAAAGAAATACTGGAACTGGTCGTCGTACTCCGAAAAAGTGCGCGTTTCCATTTCCTGTTTCTCCATTTTATTTATTTCATCAAACAGGGCATTTAATCCCACCTGTGCATTATTGGCGCGTACATAAATACCTCCACCGGTAGCAGCAATTTGCTCCAGCATTTGTTCATTCAATTTTGTTACCACTACATTTCCGTCGCGGTCTTTCAGGTAATCGGTTTGTCCGTTACGCAACACCGGAATTGGCGATCCTGAAGGCAATCCCATTCCAATGGTGTGTACGATGGCGCCTTCTTCCATTGCGGCCTCGGCTGATGCCAGTGCGTCATCTTCGTGGTTTTCTCCATCGGTGATAATTATAATGGCTTTGTTGGCCTCGCCGTTTGGCGTAAACGATTTTCGTGCCAAATCGATGGCGGCTCCAATGGCTGTTCCCTGTTTCGGAACGATTTGCGTATTCACCGAATTCAAAAACAGTTTTGCTGAATTGTAATCGGTGGTAATTGGCAGCTGTGTGTAAGCATCGCCGGCAAAAACAATCAGTCCTATCTTGTCATCTTTTAAACGGTCTACCAGCCTTGAAATTGCTCTTTTTGCACGTTCCAAACGATTGGGCTGAATATCTTCGGCCATCATACTGTTCGAAACGTCAAGCGCGATCATCAGTTCAACACCTTCGCGTTTCTCGGTTTTTAATTTCGATCCGAACTGCGGACGGGCAATTCCAACAATAAAAAATGCCAGCGCCAGCATCAAAATAATAAACTTAACAACAGGGCGGTTGCCTGAGCTGTACGGCATCAGTTGGGCCAGAATTTCCTGTTGCCCAAACTTTTTTAATGCACGGCGACGTGATATACGCGACCATGCAAAAAACAATGCCAACAGCGGAATTATTAGCAATCCCCATAAATATTCGATATGTCCAAACCTAAAAATTTCCATATTCTATCAACTTATGGGATACTTCTAAATATAGTTAAACGCATAAACAAACTTGCAATCAAAAACAGTGCCCCAAGCAGGGCAAAAGGCATAAATTCTTCCGATTTGCGGCTGAATTCGCGCACTTCAATTTTTGATCTTTCCAGGGCGTCAATTTCTTTATAAATCTCTTCCAGCTTGGTGTTGCTGGTTGCTCTGAAATATTTTCCATCGGTAAGTGATGATATTTCCTGCAGGGTTTCTTCGTCAATTTTTACCGGCATATTCTGCAACTG